>JADHXT010000026.1 GCA_016782825.1 Candidatus Brocadiia bacterium
TGGTAACACTCCAGATTTTGGTTCTGGCATTCCTGGTTCGAGTCCAGGCGGGGTAGCCATCTGGTGTGATGCCGCGCCGCGGATCAGTCTGCGGCCGGCCCGCTTGCTGCTTTCCGAGAAAGGACGCTCATGGCTGAGGTCAGGGACATTGTAGAAGTCGCCGAGCCCGAACTGTTCGAGGACGTGTTCCCGTACGAGCTGCCGCCGCGCATCGTCTTCGACGGCGTGGTGGTGGAGGAGATCGACGGCCAGCGGGTGGAGTTCGACCCCCAGAGCCTCCTCGAGCGCGACATCCGCATCACCGACACGACGTTCCGCGATGGTCAGCAGGCCCGCCCGCCCTACACGGTGGCCGAGATTCGCCACATCTACGAGCAACTCGTGCGGATCAGCGGCCCGAACGGCGTCATCCGGCAAACCGAGTTCTTCCTCTACAGCGACAAAGACCGCCAGGCCGCCGAGGCCTGCCTCGACGTGGGCGCCACGTTCCCCCAGGTCACCGGCTGGGTGCGTGCCGACCAGGGCGACATCAGCCTGGCCAAGAAGATGGGCCTCGCCGAAAGCGGCATCCTCTCGTCGTGCTCCGACTACCACATCTTCTACAAGCTGCGCAGCGACCGCCGCAAGATACTCGACCACTATCTCGCCTGCGTGAAGACCGCGCTCGACGCCGGCATCCGGCCCCGCTGCCACCTCGAAGACATCACCCGCGCCGACATCGACGGCTTCGTGGTGCCCTTCGTGCAGCAGCTCATGCGCCTGTCGGAGGACGTGCCCGAGGACATGAAGGTGAAGGTGCGCCTGTGCGACACCCTGGGCTTCGGCCTCAGCTATCCCGGCGCCGCGCTGCCCCGCAGCATCCCCAAGCTCATCCACCGCATGACCCACGACGCCGGCGTGCCCTCCGACCGCCTCGAATGGCACGGCCACAACGACTTCCACAAGGTGCACATCAACGCCGCCACCGCCTGGCTCTACGGCTGCGACGCCGTCAACTGCACCCTCTTCGGCATCGGCGAGCGCACCGGCAACCCGCCCCTCGAAGGCAGCCTCTTCGAATACATCGCCATCAAGGGCGGCCTGTGCGGCATCCAGACCCAGGCGCTCACCGAGCTGGCCCAGTGGTACGAGTGCGAGATCGGCACCAAGCTGCCCGACAACTACCCCTTCGTCGGCCGCCACTTCAACACCACCCGCGCCGGCATCCACGCCGACGGCCTCCATCGCGACGAACGCATCTACAACATCTTCGACACCGAGAAGCTCCTCAACCGCGCGTGCGGCGTGGCCATCACCGACAAGGCAGGCGCCGACGGCGTCATGCTCTGGGTCAATAAGTTCCTCGGCCTCGAAGGCAAGGCCCGGCTCTCCAAGATCAAGCTCGTGAAGCTCTGCCGCTACGTGGCCGACGAATACGCCGGCGGTCGCACCACCGCCATCTCCGAAGAAGAGATGATCGTGCAGTTGAAGCTTCACCTGCCGCAGATCTACGAGCAGCACGTCAAGCCCATGCTCGAAGGCCACAGTTGACAACCTTCCGGGGCGGGAGTATACTCCGGCGGCCAAGGACCCTTCGTCTGGAGACCACCCCGTGCCAGAGCAAGAAGCCCCGGCCGCCCGCGAGATCGAGAAGCTGTTCCGCCTGATGGTCAAGTACGGGGCGTCCGACCTTCATCTCAAGGTCGGCTCCCCGCCTGTCTTGCGCATCTCCGGCAGCCTGCGCAACCTCGAGCTGCCCCCACTCTCCGCGCCGCAGGTCAAGAAGCTCATCTACGAAATCCTCAACGAGCACCAGCAGAAGGTGCTCGAGGACGTGGGCGACGTCGACCTCGCCTACGCCGTGGAAGATACCCTGCGCCTGCGCATCAATGCCTTCCACCAGCGTGGCGCCCTCTCCCTGGCCGCCCGTCTTGTCAATGCCGAGATTCCCTCGTTCCATGACCTGCATCTGCCGCCCGAGACCATGGAGCGCATCGCCTCGTTCGACCAGGGCTTCGTGATCATCACCGGCCCCACCGGCAGCGGAAAGTCCACCACCCTCGCCTCGCTCATCGAGTACATCAACAACACCCGCCGCTGCCACATCGTCACCATCGAAGACCCCATCGAATACACCTACACCGACCGTCGCGCCATCATCAACCAACGCGAGGTGGGCATCGACGTCCAGTCCTTCCGCGAAGCCCTCAAGTACGTGGTGCGCCAGGACCCCGACGTCATCCTCCTGGGCGAGATGCGCGACACCGAAACCGTGCAGGCCGGCCTCGCCGCCTCCGAGACCGGCCACCTCGTGTTCGGCACCCTCCATGCCGCCACCGTATCGCAGGCCTTCACCCGCCTGCTCGAATTCTTCGAGGCCGGCCGCCAGCAGGCCATCCGCACCAGCCTGCGGTTCAACCTGCGCAGCATCATCGCCCAAAAGCTGCTGGCGGGCTGCAAGCCCGAGGTCCCCCGCGTGCCGGCCCTCGAGATCATGCTCGTCAACGCGCCCATTGCCAAGATGATCGAGGAAGCCAACGACGTCAAGATCCTCGACGTGATCAAGTCCGCGCGCGACGAGGGCATGCTCGACTTCAACCGATCCATGTACGAGCTGATCCAGAACGAATACATCACGAAGGCAGTGGGCAAGCAGGCCGCCACCAACCCGCAGGCCCTCGAGGCCATGCTCCAGGGAGTCTTCCAGCGCGAGAGCGCCCTGACCTGAGAGGCCCCGCGACGCCCGCTCCGCCCACCGGCGCCCCCCTGCGTTGCCTCGCGGCGCCTCCTGACACCCGGACGACCCCCACGCCGTGACCACACACGAGCCGCATCGCACCCCACCCGGCCACGCGCCGTCGCTGCCCCTGCTGCCGCTGACGGCATGGGCCGTGGCCCTCCTGGCCTACCACGCCGTGTTTCTGGCCCGCATGGCCGGCTACCGCACGCCGCTGGGACCCGAGGGCGCCGCCCACACCCCCAGCTACCTGGCGCTCACCCTTGAGGCCCTGCCGCACATCCTCGTGCAGGGCGTCGCCCGCCTGCCCATCGCCTTCCTGAGCCTGGCGGTGTGGGGCGTGGCACTGGGAGCGGGCATGGCGCTGCTGCGGTGGTGCGGCTACGGCGAGCTGAAGCCCGGCGAGCGCGCCGTCTTCGGCGGCGGGGTGGGTATGGGCATCCTGTCGCTGGGCACGCTGCTGGCCGGCGTCGTGGCCGGCCGCCCGCCGTGGCTCCTCGACGCACTGCTCGTGACCCTGCTGGTGGCGATGGCCATTGTCGGCTTCCGCGACGCGGCGCGCGCGCTGCGCCACGGTGCCCGTGCCCTGCGCGCCTGGCGCCCGCAGTCCCGATGGCTCGGCGTCCTCACCCCGCTCCTGGGCCTCGCCGTCGTGCTGCTGGCCCTCACGCGGGCCAACGTGCCGGTGTTCAGCGACTACGATTCCCTCGAATACCACCTCGCCGCTCCCGCCCAGTGGTGGCGCGCGGGCCGCATCACGTTCCTGCGCGACATGGTCTACAGCAACTTTCCGCAGAACGTGGAGATGCTTCAGCTCCTGGCGATGAGCTGCTTCGGCGGCCCGCTGCGCGGCGCGGTGGTGGGCCTCCAGATCGGGATCGGGTTCGTCGTGCTCACGGCGGGCGCCATCGCCGCGTGCGGGCGGCGGCTGGGCAGCCCGGCGGCGGGACGGGCCGGCGCCGCGCTCTTTCTCGCCACCCCCATGCTCGGTGGCCTCACCAGCCACGACTCCTACGTGGTGGAGCTGCCGCTCGCGGCCTACGCCTTCCTGGCGCTCTACGCCGGGGTGCTGCTGTGGCAGGCGCGCGACGCGACGCCGGCCACCCGGCGGCGGCTGGCCATCCTGTGTGGCGCCATGGCCGGGCTGGCCATCGGCTGCAAGTATCCCGCGCTGCTCTTTGTGTTCGTGCCGGTCGTCGCGATTGCCGCGCTGGGTGCGGTGGTCGATCGGCAGCGCGCCCGGCGGGCCCTCGGCGAGGCGGCCATCGTGGGGGCCGTGGCGCTGGCCGTGGCCGGCCCATGGTTTGTCCGCAACGCCGTGAATACGGGCAACCCCACCTATCCGCTGCTGTACAGCGTGTTTGGCGGCAGCGAGTGGAGCCCACGGCAGGACGCGAAGTTCGCCCGAGCACACCGGCCCGCCGCCGCGAGCGTGGCCGCCGCGGCGGATCGCCTGTGGCGGTTTGCCGTGTGGCGCGACCAGCCGCAGGGCGACTGGCAGCCGCCGTGGCGCGCCGCCGCGGCACCCCTGCTGCTGCTGTTTGGCATGGTGCCGCTCATGCTCGGCGGCAGGCACAGGGCGCGGGCCGTGCTCTACGTGGCCCTCCTGGCGCTGGTGGGCGCGGGACTGCTGCGGTTCGCCTCGGGCAGCGCCGACGGGCTGACGGCGGCGAGCCGGTTCGTTGCGGCGGTCGGGCTCGTGGCGTTCGTGGCGTCGCCGCTGCTGCTGTGGCGGCGCGGCGCGTGGGCCATCGTCTACGGCTTCTTCGTGTTCTGCTTCGTGGCGTGGTACGTGCCCACACACCGTCTCGACCGCTTCCTCGATCCCGCCACGCCGGCGCTCGCGCTCGTGGCGGGGCTGGGTGTGGCATCCGTCGCAGGGCGCTGGCCGCGGCGGGTGGCGCAGGGGCTGGTGGCGGCCGGGCTGGCGTTCAGCCTGGTCACCACGGTGATCATCCACGTGCACCCGCTCTACTTCGGGCTTCTCGAATCGCCCGACGCCTACCTGAGCCTCTGCTCGAGCGAAGGCTCCACCTACAGCCACGCCACGATCCGCACGATCAACGAGCTGCCCGCCGACGCCGTGGTGCTCTTCGTGGGCGAGGCCAGGACGTTTTACTCCCGGCGGCGCGTCCTGGCGGCCTCGGTGTTCGACCGCCAGCCCATCGACCGCATCCTCGAGGGAAAGGGGGAGGGCGACCCGGCCCGCCGCGTGCGCGACGGCCTGCGCGCCCTGGGCGTGACGCACATCTACTTCAACTGGCCGGAGATCAGCCGCCTGGGCCGCAGCTACGCCTACCGCTTCCGTGGCCGCGACCACGACGGGCTGTCCGACTACCTCAACGCCGAGGAGCGGCGGCTGTTCGCCGGCATGGTGCAGCGCGGCACCCTGCGGGTGCTGCCCATCCGCGACCGCGAGGACCGCGAGATCATGCCCGTCTCCGGCTTTATCCTCTGCGAGCTGCGCTAGCCTGCTTGATCCCCGCGCGCCCGCGGGGTATCCTCGCAGGGGGAGGGCTTCGCCTCTAGGGATAGGAGAGACGACGTGCGCCCACGCGCCCGCCACCTTGCCGTTGCCTTTGCCATCGCCCTCGCCGCCCCGGCACGGGCCGGCACGCCGCAGTTGCTGCGTCTGCCACCCGGCTCGAGCGGCGCCACGTTCGACCAGAAGAGCTTCCTCTTCGATGGCCAGCCCGTGCTGCTGTTGGCCGGCGGCGTCCACTACTTCCGCATCCACCCCGACGAATGGCCCGACCGCCTGGCCCAGACCCGCCTGGCCGGCTTCAACACCGTGGACGTGCCCGTGCCGTGGAACCTGCACGAGCCGGCCCGCGGCTCATTCCGCTTCGATGGCATCGCCAATCTGGCCGACTTCCTCGACCTGTGCCACCGCCACAAGCTGCGCGTGCTGCTGCGCATCGGCCCCTACGTGAACGCGGCGCTGAGCAACGGCGGGCTCCCCGCTTGGCTCGGCGACCAGCCCGAGTGCCGCGTGCGGTCCACGTCCTCGGAGTTCCTGGCGGCCGTGAAGGCCTGGTGGCGGCGGCTGTTTGCCGTGGTGCTGCCGCGGCAGGCCCCCGGCGGCCCCGTGGTGATGGTGCAGATCGAGGACGGATACAAGGGCCTCCAGAGCGGCTACCTGGCGCGGCTGTACGAAGAGGCCGAGGGGATGGGCGTCAAGGTGCCTGTCGTGCTGTCGGGGCTGAGCCCGTGCAAGGACTTCGCCGGGCTCCGCGTGCCCGACAACAGCCTCTTCGCGACCACCGACCTCGAGCCGCTGGCCCCCTGCCAGTGGGGCGACACGCCCCGTCGGTGCCCGCGCTTCGACGACGTGCTCTTCGAGGGCTTGGCCAAAGGCATCGACGGCTACAGCCTGCGCGCGTGGGCCGCCGGCACCCATCTGGCCGTGCTCCAGGCCTCGGCTTTCCCCACGCGCTACGAGAGCGGCACCATGGGCCTCACCGAGGGCGGCGGCTACACCGAGCTCCACGCGGCGTGCAGGAAGGCGAACTTCTTTGCACGGGCCTTCGAGCCCGTGCTGGCACGGGCCAACGCCGCGAGCGCCCACCCCCTGCTCGCCCAGGCTCAGCGCAAGGGCCTGGTGGCCTACGGCCGCACCGACGGCACTACCACCCTGCTCTTCGTGAAGCGGCGCTACGGCGCGGGCACCCTCGAGCTCCACTCCGAGGCCCTCGACCTCGATGCCGGCCTCGCCGTGGCCGAGGCGCCATTCCGCCACGTGGTGGTCGACCATCCGCTCACCGCCGACACGCGGCTCGCCTTCTCCACGGCACAGGTGTTCGCCCACCAGCGGTTCGGGCGGCGGCAGATGCTGGTCGTCTACACGCCGGTTGACTCGGAGATGGTGATGGCCTTCCGCACGAAGCGGCGGCCGACGCTGCGCGCCGGCGCCGGCCAGATGTCGTGGGACGACCGCAAGAAGCAGATCGTCCTCCGCTGGCGGTGCAAGGACAAGAAGGCCAAGGCCGACTTCGTGTTCGACGCCGACGCGCCCATCCACGTGGTGGCCCTGGCGGAGAGCCTGGCGGACGACACGTGGGTGCTTGAGGGCACCGGCGTGCTCGTGGGCGCCCCGGGCGTGGGCGGCTGGACGCCGGGGTCGAGCCGCGAGGTCGAGCTGTTGCTGCCGGCGCGGCGGTCGCGGCTCGATATGTCCTTCTACCCTGCGGGGCAGGAGCGTAGCGTGCCGAAGACCCCCGGGGTAGCGTCCGCCAGCTACGACGCGGCCGCGCGGCGGATCGACTTCCGCGTGGACTACAATGCCTCGCGGCCCATCCCCGTGCCGTTGCGGCAGTGGGAGACGGCCGCCGGCTTTGCCGAGGCGGCCCCCGACTACGATGACGCCGGATGGACCGCCACGCCGCGCCCGAAGCCGCTCGGCGAGGCCCCCTACGGGTGGTACCGGTGCGAGTTCCGCGTTCCCCGCGCGGGACGGGAGCAGCTTCAGTTCCGCAACGTGGCCGACGCCGTCACCGTCTTCCTCAATGGTGCCTACGTGGGCACCAGCCCCACCAAGCGCCTGGTGGATGCTCAGCGCAACTTCCAGCATCCGGCGTCGTTCGACGTCACCGTGAAGAGCGGGCCCAACGTGCTCGCCGTGCTGGCCAAGAACTGGGGGCGCTACCGCAACACCACATCGTTCGACGTGCAGCTCGGCAAGACGACGGGGTGGGGCATCCTGGGCGAGGTGTTGCTGGGGCCGCGGCCGCTGCTGCGGTGGCGCCAGCGCGAGGGGCTCGCGCCGAAGGGCCGGCGGCTGGCGTGGGCGGCCGCCACCGACGACGCGCGCGACGCCCAGCCGCGGTGGTTCCGTGCCGAGTTCCCGCGACGCCCGCATCCGGCGCGGGTCGTGCCACGGCTCGTGCTCAAGGGGATGGGACACGGCGCCATCTGGATCAACGGCCACTTCGCCGGGCTCTACCAGCAGCGGGGCCACGACGCCGGCCGCGGCTACTACCTGCCGCGCGCCTGGCTCCTGAAGCAGAACGAGATCATCGTGCTCGAGGAGGAGGGGAGCCGGCGGCCCACGCAGGTGGAACTGAACTACGACCGGCGGTCGTCGCTCATCCCGCTGCGCGTCGGCTTCGCGCCGTGAGCACTACTGGTCGGAGGGGCGGAGCGGCTTGGGGATGGGCCGGCGGCGGGTCGCAGGGGCGACATCCGGGGCCGCGTGGAGCACGACGAGGCGGTGCACCCGCACCTCGGCATCGGGCGATACCAGGGCGATGCGCCCGTGGGTGAGGCCGTCGTGGCTGGCGCGGAGCACGGGCTTGCCGTCCACCTGCACGTTGAGATCGCCGCCCACGAGCGACAGCAGCACGCGGTGGCGGCGCGGCACCATCAGCGCCGACACGCTCACGGTGCGGAGGGTCTTCCGCGCACCGTCCACCTGGCTATCCAGGGTGATGCGGCTGCCGTCCAGGGTCAGCGCGTAGCAGGCGAAGCGGCCCGGCTGCGGCTCCGACAGGCGGGCGAGCAGTTGCACGGAGGCCCCCAGGACGGGCGTGAAGTCGAGGGCGACTTGATAGTCCGTCCAGCCCTCGGCGCCGACCACCACGGGGCTGCCTCGCACGAGTGGAGTGGCCATGTGCGCGGCCAGCGGGTCCGCGGGGCCGGTGGGGCCGAGCCGGGTCTCGGGCAGGAGCAGCAGGGCTCGCAGCTCGGTCGGCAGACGAGCGGGCTCGAACGGCTCGGGCACGGCGGGGCGGTCGAGCCTTCGCAGGCTGGTTCCGAGGGCCTCGGTGAGCTCCGGGTGCCTGGCGATGACGGACAGGGTGTCGCCGTAGTCGTCGAGGGCCGAGGCGAGCAGCTTGGCGGCCTCCTCCCACTGGCCGGCGTGGCGTGCCGTGATGGCCTGGGTGGCGAGGGCCTTGGCCGTGTGGTCCCGCTCGTCCTCGGTGGTGTCGGCGCCGAGGGCCTTGGCCTGTGCGAGCTTGGCCTCGGCCTGTGCGTCCTGTCCTTCGGCCTGGAGCAGTGCGGCGGTCAGGAGGGTGGCCTCGGCGGCGGGGCGGCCGGCGAGAGCCCACTCGGCGAGCTGGACAAACTGTGCGGGCGGCAGCCGGTCGATGCGTTGCGGCAAGGAGCGAGGCGTGCCGCCGGCCTGGATGCGGACGATCACCTGTGGCGGGGTCTTGGAGAACCCGCTGATCTCGCCCTTGATGCCGTGAAGGCGGAACTCGCGGCCGATGGCGGCTTTGGGGCCGGCCACGATGGCGTCCCAGAGGCCGGCCAGCCGGCCCAGGCGTGCTTCCAGCGCTTTGATGACGGGCTTGGCTTCGGCGCTGCGCAGCGTTTCGGGAATCGCCTGGATGGCTTCGAGGGCCTTGTCGTAGTGGCGCTGCTTGAGCATGTCCTCGGCGTGTTTGGCGTGCTGGCTCAGCGGGGCGAAGGCCTGGCGTCGGGCGTGGCGCTTGAGTGTCGCGGCATGCTGCGCGTAGCGCGGGGCCTCGGAGGCGGCGTAGGCCTGTGCGGCGGCCGCCACATGGTTGGCCGTGGCGGCGATCCAGGGGATGCCGAAGGCGCCCAGTTGCTCGTAGGCCCGCCTGGCCGCGCTGCTGTCGCGGCTCACCAGTGCGTGGGCGGCGTGGGTGAGCAGTTGCGTGTAGCGCTGTTCCGCGGCGGCGCCCAGGTCGGCCCTGCGCGCGTCCACGGCGGCGGCCCACTGGCCGGACCGCAGCTCGGGGGGGTACGCGGCGCAGGCGCGCAGGGCGTCGCCGAAACGGTCGCCTTTTCTCAGGGGGCCGAGGCCCTTGTCGAGGGCGGCGATGGCCTGTTGGGCGGCGGCATCGGCCTGGTGGCGCCGTGTGGTCAGCCGGGCGGAGAGCTTCGTCGAGAGCGAGGCGGTGTGCGTGGCAAGCAGCGCGCGGCGCAGGCGGAGGAGAGCCTGCCCGTGAGCCGTGGGGTTCTGGCGGTCGTAGGCGAGAGCCGCCTTGGCCAACTCGGCTGCGGGGTCGGGCGGGGCCGTGGGCTGTGGCGGCGGGGGCTCGGGGCGTGAGAGCGCTCCGTCGGCCTTCTTCTTGGCGGGGGGCGCTGGGCGTGCCGTTCGGCGCGTCGAGGCGTGCTTCTGGGAGTCTGGGCGGGGCGGCGCGGCGAGCGACACGAGCAGGGCAAGCACCGCCGCACAGCCTGCCACCCACAGGGCCGTGGTGAGCAGCCGGCCCCAGCCCGTGGCCGGGCGCGAGGGCAGGTCGCCGAAGGGCTCCTCCGGCAGGCTCACCCCCGTGGCCGGCGTGGCGGCCACGGCGGCCTCGACGGCGGCCCCGGCCGCGTCGCCTGCCGCGGCACGATGGCGGCCCAGCTCGTCCAGCACCACGCGGCACTGTGCCTCGGTCAGTAGCTTGTCTTCCAGCAGGATGTCCAGCAGCGGATGGATCGCGCGCCCAGCCGCCAGGCGCTCGGCGACCACGCGGCGGAGCCGAGCGGCGTCCAGCCAGCCCTGGCTCATGGTAATCTGGGCCACCAGCCCGTCTGCTTCGTCTGGCATAGGCTCTGCCTGCAACGGTGCCCAGGAACATGGAGGATGCATCCTGCCCGGGGCCAGTATACGGGAGTGGGAGAGGGGAGTCAACGGCGATGGGCCCGGTGATTTCTCGCTTGCACGGTGCGGTGCTTTCTGGTACGATTCAGTTGCTTTGGGCACGGCTGTGGGGCCGTGCCGGCCCTCTCTCTTCCGTACCATCTGGGTAGGAGTTTGCCACTCGATGCCGTCTCTGTGCGTGGTGGGAATGCAGTGGGGCGATGAAGGCAAAGGCAAGCTGATCGACTGCCTGGCGGCCGAGGCCGACGTGGTGGTGCGCTATCAAGGCGGCAGCAACGCCGGCCACACGGTGGTGGTGGACGGCCAGAAAACCGTCCTCCATCTGGTGCCCAGCGGCATCCTCCACGACGGGTGCCTCTGCGTGATCGGCAACGGCGTGGTGGTCGACCCCGAGGGAATCCTCGAGGAGATCGCCGGGCTGACCGCGCGCGGCGTGACCGTGGGCGACAACCTGCTCATCAGCGACCGCGCCCAAGTGGTGATGCCCTATCACAAGGTGCTCGACGCCGCCAGCGAGGACGCCAAGGGCGAGGCCAAGCTTGGCACCACCCTGCGCGGCATCGGCCCGTGCTACGTGGACAAGGTGAGCCGCGTGGGCATTCGCATGGTGGACCTCGTGAAGCCCGCCGCCCTCGAGGCCAGGCTACGGCGCAACGTGGAGGCCGCCAACCGCATCCTCCAGGGCGTCTACGGCCGCGAACCCCTCGACCCCGCGCCCATGCTCGAGCAATACCTCGCCTACGGCGACCGCCTGAGGCCCCACGTGGCCGACACCATCACCTACCTGCACCGCGCGCTCGCCGACGGCCGCAAGATGCTCTTCGAAGGCGCCCAGGGCGCCTTGCTCGACATCGATTTCGGCACCTACCCCTACCTCACCTCGTCCAACGCCAGCGCCTGCGGCGTGCCGGCCGGCACCGGCGTGCCGCCGTCGCAGATCAACGCCGTGCTCGGCGTGGTGAAAGCCTACACCACCCGCGTGGGCGAAGGCCCCTTCCCCACCGAGATGCACGGCGAAGCCGGCGAGGCGATGCGCAAGGCGGGCAACGAGTACGGAGCCACCACCGGGCGGCCGCGGCGCTGCGGCTGGCTCGACGCCGTGGCCCTCCGCTACGCCCTGGCCGTCAGCGGCGTCACCGGCGTGGCCATCACCAAGCTCGACGTGCTCGACAGCCAGCCCACGCTCCGGATCTGCACCCGCTATCGCCACGACGGCCAGATGCACCAGGCCTTCCCCAGCGACCTCGATGTGCTCGAACACTGCGAGCCCCAGTACGAAGAGATGCCAGGATGGCTCAGCCAGACGTCCGAGGCCGAACACATCGCCGAGCTGCCCGCCGCCGCTCGCGCCTATCTCGACCGCATCGGCGAGCTTCTCGGCGTGCCCATCCAGATCGTCTCCGTCGGCCACGACCGCTCCCAGACCATCTTTGCCACAACCACCGGCCTCTTCCGCTAGGCGAGGAGCGGCATCCCAAGGCTCTGTAGCAATACGGATGGCACATGGTACAGCGCACCATTTCCCTCGAGCCCGGCTCCCCTGCTCTGCCCAAGCACGTGGCCATCATCATGGATGGCAACGGCCGCTGGGCCAAGGAGCGGGGCCTGAAGCGCATCCGCGGCCACCAGGCCGGTGTGGAGTCCGTGCGCGCCGTCACCGAGGAATGCGTGCGGCTCGGCATGCAGCAGCTCACCCTCTACACCTTCAGCTCGCAGAACTGGGGCAGGCCCCGAGTCGAGGTGGCCGGCCTCATGCGCCTCCTCAGCCGCTACTTGGTGGACGAACGCGACGAGCTCATGCGCAACGGCGTGCGCCTCGCGGCCATCGGGCGCCGCAAGGGCCTCCCGCGCAGCGTCGCCCGCGAGCTCGACGCCACCGTCGAACTCACCGCCCGGAACAAGGGCCTCACCCTGTGCCTCGCGCTCAACTATGCCGGCCGCGATGAGATCGTCGACGCCGTCCGCGCCATCGCCACCGAAGCGGCTGCCGGCAAGCTCAAGCCCCGCCGCATCTCCGAGCGCTCCGTCGCCCGCTATCTCTACACTGCCGGAATGCCCGACCCCGACCTGCTCATCCGCACCGCGGGTGAGATGCGGGTGAGCAACTTCCTCCTCTGGCAGATCGCCTACGCCGAACTCTACGTGGCCGACATGTGCTGGCCCGACTTCCGCGAAGACGCCCTCCACCGAGCCCTCGCGGCCTATGCCAACCGCCATCGCACCTATGGCCTGGTGGAGGGAGGCTAGGCATGGTGCGCACCCGCGTGACGATCGGCGTCGCCCTCGCCCTCGTGCTCGTCGGCCTGCTCGTGGCCGACAGCCACGTGCCCGGCGGCAGCATCCTGTATGCCGTGGTCGGCCTGATCCTGGTGGGCAGCATGCTGGAGTTCTGCATGCTCGCACGCCAAGGCGGCGACCACCCGCGCACAGGCAAAGCCGTGCTGCTCGTCGCGTGCATGGTCGTGCTCCAGTACCTGGCGGCCGTGCAGTCGTGGCCCTCGGTCACCGAGCGCGGCCACGACAGCGTGATGCTCGCCTTCTATCCCTTCGTGGGGTGCATGGCCACCATCTGCCTCGTGCTGCTGGCCGTCGACCAGCTCATCTGGCGCCATCCCGAACGCTACCTGCACGACCTGTCGGTCACGGTGCTGGGCTTTTTCTACGTGTGGCTGCTCGGCGCCCACGTGCTGGCCATCCGCTCGCGGTGGGGCACGGCCTTCGTTGTGGTGTGCCTGGTAGCGGCCAAGCTGAGCGACGTGGGAGCCTACTTCACGGGCACCTTCCTCGGCCGCCACAAGCTCGCGCCCAAGGTGAGCCCCAACAAGACGGTGGAGGGCTCGCTCGGGGGCATCCTGGCCGCGGGCGCCGGCGCGCTCGGGGCGGCGGCCCTGCTGGTGCCCGGGCCGCTGGCCGTGGTGTTCTGGCTCGTGTTCGGTGTGGCCGTCGGCGTGTCGGCCCAGGTGGGCGACCTGGTGGAAAGCTCCATCAAGCGCTCCGTGGGCGCCAAGGACTCCAATCAGCTCGTCCCCACCTTCGGCGGCGTGCTCGACATGGTCGACTCGGTGCTCATCAGCGCCCCCATCGCTCTGTGGCTGCTCGAGCTGTGGGGCCGCTTCGTGCTGCCGCCGCCTGCCGTGTGAGCGCCGCTGCGCCATCCACCCGCCAGTCCACACCACACCCACTTGAGGAAACCGGGCGCGGAATATGCTACACTGACGCGACATGGACGAGCGCGGCGCCACGTGGCGGCCGTGGCCGTTCCGTTCCTTCAGCAGCGGGAGCCCTGCCGTGGCGAGGCAGCAATTCGAAATCGAGGACACCGACGCGGCACGCACGCTCTACGGCGAGCGCGACCAGCACCTGCGCATGCTCCGCGACGTGTTCGACGTCCAGGTGGTGGCACGCGAAGGCGCCGTGAGCATCAGCGGCAACACGGGCAGCGTGGAAGCGGCCAGCCGGGCCTTCGACCTCATGCAGCGCCGCCTCTGCGAGAGCCACCACCTGCGGCTCTACGAAGTGGAAGATATCCTCGACGCCGTGGCACGCGACCCCGGCTTCCGCGACGAACTGCGCGTCGATGTCCGCGGGGGCGGCTACGTGACCCCCCGCACCAAGGGCCAGGCCCGCTACCTGCGCGCCATCCACGACCACGACATTGTGTTCTCCATCGGCCCGGCCGGCACGGGCAAGACCTATCTGGCCGTGGCCATGGCCCTGGCCGCACTGCGAGCCGGCGAGGTGAAGAAGATCGTCCTCGCACGCCCGGCCGTCGAGGCAGGCGAGAAGCTCGGCTTCCTGCCCGGCGACCTCCGCGAGAAGGTCAACCCCTATCTCCGCCCGCTCTACGACGCGCTCAACGACATGCTCGACTTCTCCCAGGTGCAGAAATACATCGCCCGCGACGTCATCGAGGTGGTGCCCATGGCCTTCATGCGCGGGCGCACCCTCAACCGCTCCTTCGTGATCCTCGACGAGGCACAGAACTCCACCATCGGGCAGATGAAGATGTTCCTCACCCGCCTCGGCCAGCGCTCCAAGGGCATCATCACGGGCGACATCACGCAAACCGACCTGCCGTCGGGGCAGATGTCCGGGCTGCGCCACGCGGAGCGCATCCTCCATGGCATCCGCGGCATCGCCTTCGTGCGGCTCGAACGCGCCGACATCGTGCGCCACCGTCTCGTCGAGAGGATCGTGGAAGCCTACGAGCGGAACGAACAGCAGCACCATGGCCGCGCCGCGTCTGCGCCCGCGCCGGAACCCGACGCAGACGAACCGGCCGCGACGGACCCGAACCTCGACAGCGGCCACACGCCGTAGACCGCTGCCGGCCTGCTTGCATCGGCAACCGGATACCGCACATGGCACGGGCTCGCACGCCAGGACGCCGACGCCTTTCGCTCGAACGGTTGGGCATCCAGCCACGCCCACGCCGCGCCCTGGTGCCCTCCGTCACCCTGGCCGACGTGGTGGTGGCCGCGGCCTTTCTTCTCGCCGTGGTCGTCGCGCTCCAGTACGACGTGCTGGTGGCACTGGCCGCGGGGAAGGGCAAGGTGCTGGAGGCCCTCGGTGGCCGCGTGGGCGCGCTCCAGGCCGTGGGCGGCACGGGGGTGGTCGTGGTCGGCCTCGGCGTGCTGGGGTGGCTGGGGCTGCTCCGCATGCGCCGCACCGAGCCCGGCTCGTGGCGCCACCTGCTGGTGTTCGGCGCGTGCACCCTGGCGTGCGTGATCGCGGCCCGCGTGCTCGTGCACCTCGACGCGCAGGTGGCTCCGCGCTGGCGCAGCCTCGTCTACCTCACGCCCGTGTCGGCCTTCGCCATCCTGCTCAGCGTGGTTTTCGGCCAGCGGCGTGCGGCGACGGCCAGCCTCTTGCTGGCCTTGCTCGCCGGCTTGGCCGTGCACGTGAACCGCCGCACCGGCGCCGTCGCCGCCGACGCCCTGCCCGTGGTGGTGGTGCTCCTGTGCGGCGCGCTCGTGGCCGTGCTGGGCTCCGCGCGCATCCGCCACCGCGTGAAGCTTCTCGCCGTGGGCCTCCTCGTGGGGCTGGCCCAGGTGGGTGCGCTCGTGGGGTTCAGCCTGGTGAGCGGCTCGCTCCAGCTCGATCACACGGCCCCCCCCGAAATCCTCTGGGCCTTCCTCAACGGCCTCGGCGTGGGCGTGGCCATGACCGTGCTGCTGCCCTTTGTGGAAGTCGTGTTCAACGTCACGACCGACATCCGTCTGCTCGAGCTCTCCGACCAGGAGCACCCGCTGCTCCGCTCCCTTGTCACCCTGGCGCCCAGCACCGACCACCACTCCCGCCGCGCGGCCCTCCTGGCCGAGGCCGCTGCCGAAGCCATCGGCGCCAACCCGCTCATCGCCCGCGTGGGGGCCTACTACCACGACATCGGCAAAATGGTGAAGCCCGGCTACTTCATCGAAAACCTCGCCAGCGGCGAGAGCCCCCACGACCGGCTCCGCCCCACCATGAGCACCCTCATCATCGGCGCCCATACCAAGGATGGCGTGGAACTTGCCGAAGAGGCGCGCCTGCCCCACCCCATCGTCGACATCGTCGCCCAGCATCACGGCACGTCGGTCATCGAGTTCTTCTACAACCGCCACCTCGAGGAAAGCGCGAGCCACGGGCAGCTCGACGAAAGCTTCTTCCGCTACCCCGGCCCCAAGCCGCGCACCCGCGAGGCGGCCATCGTGCTCCTGGCCGACGCCGTCGAAGCCGCCTCGCGCACCCTCGCCGAGCCGCTCCCCTCGCGCATCCGCACCCTCATCAAGCGCATCAGCAGCAACAAGCTGCGCGACGGCCAGCTCGAGGAATCGCGCCTCACCCTCAGCGAGCTGCACGCCATCGAGCAGACCTTCTTCCGCGTCCTTTGCTCGATGCACCACGCCCGCATCGAGTATCCCAACAAAGAGCTCGACGCCGCCGGCCGCCGCCGCTGACGCCTCCGCCGCCGCACGACGGGCACCGGCTCAGTTGGAGTCGGCAGGCAGGCGCACGCCGTAGTTGCCGGGGCGGTCGTCGCTCAGTTCCAGGACCCCTTCCTTCCGAAGATCCTCGAGGAGCTTGGAGAAGGAGCTGTAGCCGTAGTAGTTCTCGTTGAAGCCGGGATACACGCGGCGGATGGCCTGCTTGACCATGGAGCCCCAGATGACGTCGTGGTCGAGGGACAGGGCGCCGACGATCTCGAGCACGCGGTCAAAGGCTTCCTGCTTCTTCGTCGTCTTGCGGGGGCGCTTCTGCGCCACGCTCTTCTTCTGCGATGCCCGCACGAGGTCGTCGTAGAGAATGAACTCGTCGCAGCTCTCCATCAGCAGGTCGGACGTCGAGCTCTTGACGCCGCAGCCGATCACGCGCTTGTTGTTTTCCTTCAGCTTCGAGGCCAGCGGCGAAAAGTCGCTGTCGCCCGACAGCAGGGCGAACACGTCGATGTGCTCCTTCGAGTAGCACAGGTCCATGGCATCGGTCACCATGTGGATATCGGCGCTGTTCTTGCCGCTCACCTTGCTGGCGGGGATATCCACCATCTCCACGCCGTGGCGGTGCAGCTCGGGCCCCGCGTCGCGGTAGTGCTTCCAGTCGCAGTAGGCGCGCTTGAACACGATGCGGCCCTTCTCGAGCAGGCGCCGGAGCACCAGCTCGACCTTGAAGGTGTCCTTGCTCATGTCGCGCACACCGATGGCGAGGTTCTCGAAATCGAGGAACACCGCGATGAGCGGTTCGTCTGACATATGCTACTCCTTTGCGTGGACTGCGCGGGGCGGGGCAGGGCGGTCTGGGCCCGACAGCCGCTAGAGTACCCCGCGCATGCCCAAAAGTCAATGGCATCTTCCGCACAGACACTCTGAAAGTGAAAGTGAAGGTGAAAGTGAAAGGGGAAGAAAGGACGCGGGAGCCTGTCCCTGCGCCCACCGCGGCACCTGGCCGCGAACCTTCCCCCTTCACCTTCACTCCTCACTTTCACTTCTTCCGTCTTGTCAAAGAGCGCGGCAGCGGTGCACCGCTGGCCCACGTGCCCCTCGCCAGCCCGCGCCCCGAGCCCCGTTGTGGCCCGCGACGTTTGGCTTGGAACCGCCTGTAAAGGCAAGTCATAGGCGGACGCCGGCAAGGTCGGAACCGTGGACGGGGAGACCTCCCGCGCCGGGCGAAGCTGGGACGGCCCGAGCGACTGCCGACG
>JADHXT010000027.1 GCA_016782825.1 Candidatus Brocadiia bacterium
GGCCCAGGCCGCCGAGCGCCAGCAGGCTCAGCGTGCCGGGCTCGGGCGAGATGGCGCCGAAGATCTGCACTTCGGCCAGCGAGAGCACGTGGTCGCCGTGGTCGTTAATGTTCACGAGCTCGATGCGCACGGTATCCGCCACGGTGACGGCGTCGAAGAGGAAGCTGGCCCCCTGAGCCACGGAGCCGCCGGCGGTGAAGAAGTCCCACATGCCCGTGGTGGTGCCGTGGAGGAGGGCCGTGACACGGAAGTCGGACAGGCGGCCGCCGCAGCAGTCGGAGCGGTTGAAGAGCTGGATGTTCTTCAGCAGGAACTCGCGGCCGAGGTCCACCTCCCACCAGGACCCCGGCTCGCCGGCCGTGTGGGTCGTAGAGCCCGAGCCCCAGTTGCCGTCCGTATTGCCATCGATGGCGCGCGAGGCAACACCACCGAAGGCGGTGGACGACTGGGTGGCGATGGCCAGGGGGTTGCGAGCGGCGTTGATGACGTTGCCCTCGAAGTAGAAGGCTTCCACCTCGGCCAGTTGGAGCGAGCTTGAGTGGTTGAGCTGCACCTGCACGTACTGGCCCTGAGTGCCCTGGGGAAACTGCGCCCAGAAGCGCTCGGTGATGTTGCCCGCCTGCGTGACGGTGGCCACGGGGTTGAGGCCGGCATCGAGGACGGACACATTGAAGTTGTTGAGGAGCTGGTTGCAGCAGCCGTCGGCGCGCTCGTGCAGTTGCACGCTGTCGACGTTCTGCACGGAGCCGAGGTCGACCCGCCACCACGGATTGGCTTCGGTATTGGTGTGGGTAACCGACAGGTTGCTGAAGAGGCCGTCGGGGTTGCCGTCGATGGCGAGGATGGGCTGGTTGCCCTTCGGGGCGCCAAAGCGGGTGGACGACTGGGTGGCGGTGCCGAGGCGGGTGATGTTGTGGCCGGGGAGGAAGATGGGGTCGTCGCCGGCCACGTCGGCCATGACCTCCACTTCGGCCAGGGAGAGCACCTTGCCGGAGCCGGGCAGGTCGATGCGCACGTAGCGGCCGTCGATGCCGCCGATGGGGATCGAGGTGCTGAGGTTGGGGAACGCGGGTGACGTGTTGGTGTACACAGGATTCATGGCGGCGTCGAGGATGCTCACCTGGTAGCCGGTGAGGCGCGACTCGAAGCCCTCGTCGCGGTTGTACACGTTGATGGTGTCGATGGTGCGGGTGGCGTGGAGGTCCACGTACCACCAGGGGGCGGTCTCCGTGTTGGTGTGCGTGATGGAGCCGTTGGCGAAGATGGGGTCGGTGTTGCCGTCGAGGGCATACTGGGCGTGGTCGCCCTCGGTGGCGGAGCCAGCGCGATAGCTGGACTGGAAGGCGGTGCCGAGGCGAGCCACGTTGATGACCACGGCGTGGGCCGGCTGGGTGGCCAGGAGGCACAGCCCCAGGAGAGCGGCGAGCGTGAAGTGCTTGTTCATCATGGTGGTTTCTCCTTTCGGGGTTGTGCTCTCAGTGACGGGCGGTGCGACGACGGCGGCGCCAGAGGCCCAGGCCGCCGAGGGCGAGCAGGCTCAGGGTGCCGGGCTCGGGCGTGGCGTCCATGCCGAATACCTGCACCTCGCCGAGGGCCAGGGCGTAGTTGTCGTGGCTCGAGCCGCCCGTGGTACCTGTGCGCGAGATGCGCACCATGCTGCCGCGCACCGAGTGGCCGAGCAGGGCCAGCAGGTCCACCTCAAGGAACGCGGGGCCGGTGCCAAAGTCGCCGACGCCTCCACCCAGGACGTTGTTGGGATTGAGCACGAGCGAGGTGAAGACGTTGTTCATCTGGGCGTCGAGCACTTCGACGGTGATGTCGCGCAGGCGCCCGCCGCAGCAGTCGTCGCGGTTGTGGAGCACGATGGACTCGATGTCGTAGCCGTTGCCCATGGTGCCGAGGCCCAGGTCGATCACCAGCCACGGGTTCATGTCGCCGGTGCCGCCGTTGGTATGGGTGAAGTTGTTGTAGTTGCCGTCCACGGCCAGGCCGGCGACGAAGGTGCTGTTGTAGTTGCTGCTCTGGGTGGCGGGCTTGCCGAGGGCCACGTTGGTGAGGGCGACGCCGAAGCTCTGCACCTCGCCCAGGGCGAGGTAGTAGTCGCCGCCGTCGGCGACCCGGCGGACGCGCACGCGGTCGCCACGCACGTAGTCAGGGATGTCCACGTAGATGTGCTGGGGGCTGCCGAGCACGTTGCCGTCGTTGATCTCGGGGCTGGTCCACACCAAGTCGCCGCCGGCGTTGCGGACCTCGAGGAAGAGGTCGCGCAGGCGGTCCTGGCAGCAGCCGGGCCGGTTGGTGAGCACCACCTGCTGGACGCGTGCGTCGGTGGTCATCACGCCCTGCCACCAGGGGGTGGTATCGCCGTCGGCCGTGTGGGTGGTGTTATCGCCTTCCCACACGATGTTGTCGATGGCGTTGCTGGCGGGATAGCCGGTCCACGTGTTCGACTGGGTGGCCGAGCCGCCTTCGAGCAGGTTGGGGCGGTTGAGCGACAGGTCGGCGCTGGTGAAGGCGCCCGCGGCGAAGGTGAAGGCACGGGCGTGGTCGAGCAGGCCGTCGAAGCCGGCCGCGCCGCCGGCGTTCACGCCCAGGTGGGTCGCCGTGCCCACGTGGTTGGGGGTGGCCGTTTGGGTGCGGACGAGCACGCCATCGGCATACAGGCGAATCTGGTTCGTGCCCACGAGCACGGCGGCCAGGTGGGTCCACTGGCCGGGCGTGGCCGTGATGCCGCCCAGGTTGTAGATGCCCGGTGCGATCACCTGGTAGGAGTTGCCGCTCTGCTGGATGCCCAGGCCGCCCTTGCCGGTGCCAGTGCCGAACTCCCAGCCGTTGGGGAAGAAGATATTGGTTGCCTGCGAGGTGGCGTTGGTGTTCACCCACAGGTCCACCCCGTAGTTGCTCGTCACGCCGGGCAGCAAATTGCTCTGGTAGAAGCCGCTGTTGGGGGCCGCGGTGAGGTCGACGGACATGGTGCTGCCTGCGGCGTAGAAGGCGCCGATAGCCTTGTTGCCCGAGAAGGTGGGCACGGGGCCGTTGAGGATCATGTTCACGGCGCCCACGTTGTAATTCAGCGTGGGGGCGGGGCCGCCGGGCGTGCCGGCGTCGGCGCCGTCGCCGATGTCATACTGGTGCAGCACGGTGATGGTGGCCGTGGCCGTGCCGGCGGTGCCAGCGAGGATGAGTGCGACGCTGAGGATCAGGACGGTGAGGGGCGAGCGAGCCATCGAGCTTCCTCCTTTGCTTGTCGTGCGACGGCGGCGGCGCCATAGTCCCAGGCCGCCAAGAGCCAACAGCCCGAGCGTACACGGCTCGGGCTGGACGAAGATCACGCCTTCGGTGTAGAGGTCGCGCAGGTCCCACTGCACGCCGTCATCCACGCCCGGCAGGTTGATGGTGTCGAACGTGCCGAGGATGGCCGCGGCGTCGATGATGTCGAACGTGGAGCCGCCGACGAGCAGGCCGTCGAGGAGCGTCACGTTGAGCACGGCGCCCGAGGCGATGTTCAGATTGCCCGTGCCGCCATCGATCGTGAACAGGTCGCTGGTGCCGGCGAGGGCGTTGATGTCAATGTTCAGCTCGTCGTTGGCGGCGAGGGTGAAGCCCTCGGGGATGGTGAATTCGGTGAAGGAGTTTGTGGGTACTACCGTGCCGGGGTGGTATTCGCTAAAGACCGCGACGCCGGCGGCATTGAGCACGGCGAGGGTGAAGTTGCTCAGCCGGCCCTGGCAGCAGCCGTCGTTGCGCTGCCACACGCGCACGCGGCCCAGGTCGTAGGTGGTATCCAGGGTGACGAGGCCTTCGACGGGGCCGCCGCGGCGGTCCCAGGTGTTCCCTGCCGTGTCTCTCACGCCATTGATCACCGCGGAATCGAGGCCGTGGCCGCCGCCGAACTGCTGCACGGTGACGAACGTGGCTCCCAGGCCGCTGAGGGCCTTGTCGTTGGCACCGTCGAGGCCGGCGGTGGGGGCGGTGCCGCGGATGAAGGCCTCGATCTCGCCGATGTGGAAGTCGTTGGTGTCCACGCCCGTGCCGCCGGTGTAGGCGCGGATGGCAGCGTGAGCGGTGGTGACGTTCTCGATGCCAATGGCTCCGACGCCGCCCGGCTCGACCTCCTGGTGGAGTGCGTCGAAGCCGGCGAACAGGGTGCTGGGCGCCTGTCCTGGGAAGGACCGGCTGTAGACTTCGGTGCCGGGGTTGCCGGCGCCATCGTCGGCGTAGAGGCGCACGGTGAAGTTGCTGAGGCGGTCATTGCAGCAGGTATCGGTGCGCTGGTGCACGCGGAGGGTGCCGATGGACTGGGTGCTGCCGAGGTCGATGGTGATCTGCGCGTTGGGCTCGGTGGTTTGCTGCTTGGTCCACGTGGCCGCGGCGCTTTGTTCGGCGCCATCGATGGTGGCCAACGGGTTGCCGTGGCCCCCGCCCGTGCTGGCGGAGTAGACGCTGGCGCCCAACCCGCTGAGCGCCGCGTCGTTGGCGGGGTCCATGTTGGCCAGCGGCATGGTATCGTCGATGAACGCCTCGATCTCGGCGACGTGCAAGAGGCGGACGACGCCGCCATTGTTCTCCACCTGGATGAAGTGGGCGTCGGCGCCCTTCTCCACGATCACGGCCGACGCCGTGCTGGCGAAGGCGAGAAGCGCCAACGCCATCGCCAGTGCGAAGCCACGGTAGCCTCTCATCTCAGTCTCCTCTCGAGAAGATGTCCCTACTGTACGAATGGGCGGTGCGCCGCCCATGCTCGCGCGGACCTGCTGTGACAAAGGCGAGGACCTCCTATGCTCTCTTGTGTGATCGGAACGTGGAGAGTCGCAGGATTTCTGGTTGGATACAGGTAGACTGTGCAGAAGCCGTGCCTCGATGTGCCCCGGAAGGCAGGAATCGGCGCGCGCTGAAGCCGCCCCATTCCCCTAGAGAAAATATCGTATAGGAACCGAGATGCCCTGTCAAGACGATTCGGGCAGCCGGAAAGCTTTGCCCCGTGCCAGTGGCGGCTGGCCAGGCAAGGGCACACGAACGCGGCGGCGAGGGGGAGGGTGCTGAAGAGGAGGGCAGAAAAAAGCGGGTGGCCACCTTACGGTCTGTTCGCGGAGAGGGCGGACGCAAACCAGCCTGAAGGTGACCACCCTGCGATGGGGGCTGCGGGCCGCCGCCTTGGGCACGGGCAGGAAAGAGCGGCGGCACAGTGCAGTTCATCGCGTTCATTCTAATCATACCGCATCGCCCGCACGAAACAATCAGGCGATTCCTGATTCCCCGCTTCCATTATCCCTATGCATGGCATGGTACCATTCTGGAAACCCGCGCGCGCACGGTCGAGCCGGCGGCGCGTCCGGAGGGCGGCCGAGGGGGTGGCTGCACGCGTGGAGCAACGAAGTCGGCGCTTGCCGGTTGCAGTGGTGGCCACATATGGTCTATAATCTACACGGCATCGTCTGGAGCGGCGCGCCTTCCGCGTGGAAGGCGCCGTGTCGTGTGGCCTAACAGGAACGCTGATGTTCGGCAAGGTACTCACCATCGCAGGAAACGCGTTTCGCGAGACGGTGCGGCAGCCCGTCTTCTGCCTGGTGCTTGGCGTGGCGGCGGCGATGATTGCCCTGAGCCCCACGTTCACCATGTTCACGCTCATGGAGAGCGTGAAGCTGGTGCAGGACATCGGGCTGTCCACGATCCTGCTGGCGGGCCTCGTGCTGGCCGTGCTCTCGGCGTCCACGGTGGTGAGCGAGGAAGTGCGGGGCCGCACGGCGCAGATGGTCGTGTCGCGGCCGGTGGGGCGGGGCGAGTTTGTGGTCGGCAAGTTCCTCGGGCTGCTCGTGGCGCAGGCCGTGGTGTGCTACCTGCTTTCGCTGGTGCTCGTGCTCACGGTGCGGGTGGGGGTGAAGGACGCGGCCTACACGAAGATCGACTCGGCCGTCATTTGGGCCCAGGTGGGGGCCGTGGTGCTCACCCTGGCGGTGGCGGCGGCGGTGAACTACTTTTTCGACAAGCCCTTCCCCTCGGCCGTGGTGTTCACGGCCCTGGTGACGTTCACGCTGGTGTTCCTGGCCTTCGGCTTCGTCGATCGCGACCTGCACCGGGTGCCCTACCTGTCGGCGATGAACTTGCAGACCCTGGTGGCTTGCGCCGTGCTGTTCCCCATGGTGGCCATCCTCACGGCGGCAGCAGTGGCGTGTGCCACGCGGCTGAGCTTGGTGACCAGCGTGGTGACGTGTTCGTTGTTCTTTGCCGTGGGCATGGTGAGCGACTTCTTCTTTGGAAAGTCGGGCGGCGGGTTCGCCCTCCGTCTGGCGTATCGCGTGCTGCCCAACTTCCAGGTGTTCTGGATGGGCGACGCTCTGGCGGCCGAGAAGGCGGTGCCGGGCGCCTACGCCGGCACGGCGCTGGCCTACGGCGCGCTCTACACCACGGCCCTCGTGTGCCTGGGCATGGCACTGTTCGAGCGGCGGGAGATCGCCTGACCGGCGGATGGCTTATGCAAGAGAACATGTCACGCCAGCGCGCGCAGGAGCGAACCGGCTGGGTAAGCGGAGATATCCATGGCTGAGCAGGAAAGACAATTGCCACTGCGGCGCGCCGAAACGGCGGCCACGTTCGTCCTCGTCGTGCAGGGCATCGCCGGCCTGGTGGCGTGGCTGCTGGGCTGGGTGAGCCGGTCGGCGGCGGCGCAGGCCGTGGCGTGGCAGATGCTGGTGGGCGCCGTGGTGTGGCTGTCGTGCCTGATGCACCAGCGTCTGCGTCGCCTGGCCGAGGAGGAGGCCCGCGAGTCCGACGCGCTGAAGGCCGATCAGGCGGCCGAGGGCACGTCGCTGTTCGAGGCCGACGACGCGGTGTTGCTCACGGCGCAGCAGCGGTGCGACCAGTTCGAGCGCTACTTCCTGCCCGGCTTCTCCGTGGCCATCCTGGCGGCGTTGGGCGTGCTGTCGTGGCATCTGATGCGGGGCCTGGTGGGTGTGGCCGTGGCCGGCCCGGTCGACCGCACGCTCATGACCGCCGTGGTGTTTTTCGGCCTGTCGTTCGTCAGCTTCCTGCTGGCGAAGTACACGGCTGGCCTCGCCACGCAGACGCCCTGGCGCGCCCTGCGGCCGGGCGCCAACTACACCATGTCGTGCGCGGCCACCAGCC
This sequence comes from Candidatus Brocadiia bacterium, assembly GCA_016782825.1. Classification (GTDB taxonomy): domain Bacteria; phylum Planctomycetota; class PUPC01; order DSUN01; family DSUN01; genus BS750m-G60. Next base: position 7,123 of record JADHXT010000027.1, read on the forward strand.
TGCTGGTGGGCGCGGCTCTGGTGTGCTACCACTTCGAGCTGCCCATTGTGGAGCGGGTGGTGGCGTATGTGGTGTCGGTGCTGCTGGGCCTGTTGGCCATCGAGGTGCTGGCCCTGCTGGTGATGGGGGCGTATCGGCCGCGGATAGAGGGCCGCGATGCCCGGGCCGCCCACGACAGCCGCGTGCTGGGCATGCTCACCACCTCGAGCGGCATCCTCCGCACGACCGCCGATACCCTCGACTACCAGTTCGGCTTCAACGTGAGCGAGACGTGGTTTTACCGGTTCATGGAGCGGGCCATCGCGCCGCTTATCTTCTTCCAGATCGTCACCTTCTACTTCCTCACGTGCTTCGTCATTGTGGATGAGGGCGAGCAGGCGATGATCGAGCGCTTCGGCGTGCCGCGCCGCGCGGCGGATGGCCGAGGGCAGGTGGTGGGGCCGGGCCTCCATCTGAAATGGCCCTGGCCCGCGGAGATCGCCTACAAGCATCGGGTGAAGCGCGTGGAGATGCTCATGATCGGCGAGCAACTGAAGGAGGACGTCGGCGGCTACACCTGGACCGTGTCGCACGCCGAAGAGCCCTTCAGCCTTCTCGTGGCCAACCGGCCGCGAGACAAGGCGGCTGCCGCGGCGACGGCCGCCCCGGGCGACGCCGCCGACGTGCCTGCCGTGAGCATGCTGGCCGGCACCGTCTATGTCTACTACTACGTGGACAACCTGTACGACTACCTCTACAACCACAAGACCCCCGAGCGCTCGCTCGACTACCTGTGCTACCGCGAGCTGACCCACTACTTTGCCAAGAGCGATTTCCTCGAATCGCTCGGCTACCGCATCGGCCACGCCACCGAGACGCTCAAGCGAACCATTCAGGAGCAGGCCGACGAGCAGAAGCTCGGCGTGCGCATCGCCAACGTCACCTTGCGTGGGCTTCACCCCCCCACGGAGGCCGGCGAGGCCTTCGAGGCCGTGGTGGGCGCCATGCAGGGAAAGGAAGCCGCAGTGTGGCGGGCACGCCGCGACCAGGTGAGGGTCGTCTCCGAGGCCGAGGGCGGCGCGCACCGGGCCATCAACGAAGCCAGGATGTATGCCGACACCCGCCAGAAGCTCACCCCGGCCATCGCGGCCCGCTTCGAGACACAACTCGAGGCCTACCGCGAAGCCCCCGAAGTGTTCAAGCACCGTTCCCTCATCCGCTCCCTCGAAATCGCCCTGGCCGAGGTCCGCAAAGTGATCAAGCCCGGCTGGGTGCGGCACGAGGTGCTCGAGCTCAACCTGGAGGACATGGTCCGCGGGGGCATGCTCGACATCGAAGCATCCGAAATCGACGAAGGGGCCACGCCGTGAAACGTCGAGGTATCTTCAGCCTGTCCGTGGCGGCCATCCTGGTCGTCACCCTGCTCCTCTTCCTGGTCTGCTTTCAGGTGCGGCTCAACCAGTCGGCCATCGTGTTCACCTTCGGCCAGGTCCGCCGCGTGATCACCGATCCCGGGCTCTACTGGAAGCTGCCCTACCCGATCCAGACGGTGACCCGCTACGACGCCCGCGTGAACGTGCTGCGCGACAAGTACGACGAAGGCGTCACCAAAGACCAGCACACCCTCATCACCACCGTGGCCTTCGGGTGGGCCATCCAGCAGCCGCGGCTGTTCTACGAAAGCGTGGGCGACCTCAAGAACGCCCGCGAGAAGCTCAGCGGCCTCGTGGGCGGCGCCGCCAAGAACGTGATCAACAAGCACGAACTCAGCGAGTTCATCTCCACCGACCCCAAGACCTTCCGCCTCGGCGGCTCGAAGGACGGCATCGAGGAGGAAATCCACGCCGCCGTCAAGGACGTGGCCGCCCAGCTCTACGGCGTGGACGTGCCCTTTCTCAAGATCGCCCAGCTCGGCTTCCCCGACAAGGTGACCCAGGACGTGATCAAGCGCATCACCGCCGAGCGCGCCGAGAAGGCCGAGGAATACCGATCCCAGGGCGACCGCGACGCCGACAAAATCCGCTCCGACGCCGAACTCGCCCGCAGCAAGATCCTCAACCAGGCTGAGGCCACCGCCATTGCCGAACGAGCCAAGGGCGATGCCGCCGCCACCAAGTTCTATAAGCCCTTCAAGAAAAACCCCGAGCTGGCCGCCTTCCTCCGCGAGCTCCAGGCCATCGAGCGGCTCAAGCAACGCACCACCATCATTCTCACCACCGACAACCCCATCTGGCGACTGCTCAACCGCGGCCTCAAGATCCCCGGTGCCGAGAAGCCCACGGCCACGCCGAAGCCCGCCCCGGCACCCGGCAAGTAGGAAGCCCACACGATGGCCCCCCACGACCATCACGACCCCGACCACACGGCCCAGACCGCCGACGAACGCGCCGCGCGCCGGGGCGACGTGGCCAGCCAGGCGCTCAACGAAGCCCTCGGCGTGAGCTTCCGCCTGCTCAAGCTGGCCATGGTGCTTGTCGTCGGGCTCTTCCTCACCTCCGGCGTCTTTGTCGTCAAGGCCGAGGAGCGGGCCTTCGTCCTCCGCTTCGGCAAGCTCGTCACCGACTCCGAAGGCCAGGCCAAGCTGGGGCCCGGCATCCACTTCGCCTGGCCCTTCCTCATCGACGAGGTGGTCCGCTTCCCCGTCCAGCGCAAGCTCAGCCTCACGATCAAGGACTTCTGGTACGCCGAAGGCGCGACCGAACGCGGCGCCGCCGCGCCCCGCATCGAGCCCGGCCGTGCCGGCTACTCGCTGACCGGCGACGCCAATATCCTCCACTCCATCTGGGGCGTCGAGTACCAGATCGAAGACCCCGTGAAGCTCTTCCGCCACTTGGCCGACCCCGTCGAGATCGCCGCGCTCGATCCCAAGGACCCCCAGGGGGCCATCCCCGACCTGCTCCGCACGCTGCTCAACAGCGCCGTCATCCGCACCATGGCCACCTTCCGCGTGGACGACGCCATCGGCGGCCGCCGCGGCGCGCTCGAGATCGGCGTGGCCGACAGCCTGCGCAGCCAGTTGCGGCGCCTCGACGTGGGCATCGTGGTCACCAAGTTCACCCTCGACAAGATCGCCGTGCCCCTTCAAACCAAGGCCGCCTTCGACGAGGTGAACGCCGCGGTCTACCAGAGCCAGACCGTCCGCGACAGGGCCAGCGCCTACGCCGAAGGCCTCACCACGCGAGCCACGGGGCAGGGCGACCGGCTCATCAGCGAAGCCAAGCAATACAGCAGCCGCGTGGAGAAGCAGGCCGAGGCCGACGCCGACTACATGGACCAACTCCTCGCCGCGGCCACCAACCCCGAAGACCCCGTGCCGCTCGAAGTCTTCCTCCAGCAGCGGCTCACCGAAGTGATCGAGAACGTCCTGTTCGACGCCGACGAGGTGTTCGTGATCGACCCCGGCCACCCGAGCGGCCGCACCGAAGTCCGCCTGCACCTCAACCGCGACCCCAAGGCCGTGCAGGACAATATCCGCCGCCGCCGCAAGGTCAAGGAAGCAGCCAGGAATCGCGCCCGCGGCCCCGCGCCCACGGAGACCGGCCCCTGATGGCACACGCACATACCCACGCACACGGCGACTCGTGTGGTGGTCAGGACATCTTCGACCACCACCACGACTACTTTGACATCGGGCACCCCGATGAGGCAGGAGCCGAGGAACAACAGAACCGCGTCGCTTTCCGCCTGCTCGGCACGCTGCTCGGCGGAGCCCTCGTGCTTAACGCCTACCTGTGCGACTGGCTCATCCCCGACCACCGCGGCGTGGGCGACTTCAGCGCCGTAATCGGCGCCCTGATCCTCGCCGCACCGCTGCTGTGGCACTCGCTGCGCGACCTGCTCGAGGGCCACCTGTCCATGGAAGAGCTGGCCGCGCTGGGCATCCTGGCCGCCCTCAGCCTGGGCGACTACCGCACCGCCGGCGTCGTGGCTTTCCTCCTGCTCATGTCTATGCTCGTGCAGCAGCGCAGCGCCCTCGGCGCCCGGGCCGCCATCGAGCAACTGCTCCGCCTGGCCCCCAAGACCGCGCAGCTCATCGACGGCGACGACGAGCGCACCGTGGCCGCCACCGAGCTGGCGCCCGGCCAGCGCATCCGCGTGCGGCCCGGCGACAACGTGGCCGCCGACGGCATCATCCGCTCCGGCGAAACCACCCTCAACGAAGCCACCATCACCGGCGAATCCATACCCGCTGACAAGGCCGTGGACGACCAGGTGTTTGCCGGCACCACCAACCTCACCGGCGTCCTCGAGGTGGAAGTCACACGCACCGGAGCCGACACCACCCTCGGCCACGTGCGCACCCTCATCACCGAGGCCGAGCGCACCCGCATTCCCCTCATGAGCATCATCGACCAGCACAGCCAGTGGTACACCCCCACCATGCTCATGATCGTGGCGCTCATCTACTTCTTCACCCGCAACGCCAACGCCGCCGTGGCCGCGCTCGTAGTGGTGTGTCCCTGCGCCTTCATCCTCGCCACGCCCACGGCCATGGTCGCCGCCCTGTCGTCGGCGGCGCGCCTGGGCATCCTGATCAAGAACGTGCAGGACCTCGAGACCGCCGGCCGCGTGAACGCCGTGCTCTTCGACAAGACAGGCACCCTCACCACGGGCGACCTGGCGGTCATGCGCCTCCAGCCCGTCGAGGGCGTCGAGGCCGAAGAGCTGCTCCGCCTCGCCGCCAGCGTCGAACGCCACTCGCGCCACCCCGTGGCCCGAGCCATGGTGGCCGTGGCCAAGGAGGCCGAGCTCGAGATGGCCGAGGTGACCGGCTTCGAGGAAGTCGCCGGCCGTGGCGTGCGAGCCGAGGTGGCGGGAGCCGAAATCCGCATCGGGCGCGAAACGTGGCTGGCCGAGAGCGGCGTGGACATGTCCAGCACGGGTGGCGACGCCCAGCGGCCGCCCGAAGACCTCTCGACCCTCTTCGTCAGCCGCGATGGCCGCTGCATCGGCTGGGTGGGCCTGGCCGACACGCCGCGCCCCGAAGCCATCCACGCCGTGAGCGAACTCCGGGAGCTGGGCGTGGGGCGCATCAACATGCTCACAGGTGACCGCGCCGCCGTGGCCGCCAAGGTGGCCGCCGAACTCGGCTGCACCGACTTCCGGGCCGAGTGCCTCCCGCAGGCCAAGCTGGAGAGCGTGCACGCACTCCGCGACGCGGGCTACTTCGTGGCTGTCGTGGGCGACGGCGTGAACGACGCGCCCGCGCTGGCCGCCGGCGACATCGGCATCGCCATGGGCGCCGCCGGCAGCGACGTGGCCATCAACTCCGCCACGATCGCCCTCATGAGCAACGACTTGCGGCGCCTGCCGTTCCTGCTCCGCCTCTCGCGGCGCTGCCGGATGCTGGTGATCCAGAACCTCGCGTTTGGCCTCGTGTTCATGATCGGCGGGCTCACGTTCAGCGGCTTCGGCTTGATGACCCCCATCATCGCCGCTCTGCTGCACAACGTCAGCTCGTTCATCGTTATCTTCAACAGCGCGCGGCTCGTTCGCATGGGCGAGGAGTTTGCGCCCCACCAGGCCACCTGACGGGCGCGCTGCACGGTCCGGCCGCGTGGCACGCGCCCGGCGGCACGTCGCACGCTCGTCCGTCACGGCGCGCCGCCGTTGGCTTCAGGTCTCCATCCCATGCCCCACGACAGCAATGACTACGTCGTCCAAACCGCCCGGCTCACCAAGGTGTTCCGCGACTTCTGGCACCGAGCCAAGGTGCGCGCGCTCAACGAGCTCAGCTTGCAGATTCACCGGGGCGAGGTGTATGGCCTCCTCGGCCCCAATGGCGCCGGCAAGAGCACCTGCGTCAAGCTGCTGCTTGGCCTGCTGTTCCCCACCAGCGGCGCCATCCGCATCTTCGGGCGGCTGCCGCGCGATATCCGCGTGAAGGCACGCCTCGGATTCCTCCCCGAGGAAACCTATCTCTACCCCTACCTCAATGCCCGCGAGACCCTCGATTTCTTCGGCCGCCTCAACCGCCTGCCGCGGGCCGAACGGCAGCGCCGCGTGGACGCCCTGATCGACATGGTCGGCCTCACCGGCGCCCGCAACCGCCCCATCCGCGAGTACTCCAAGGGCATGACCCGCCGCATCGGCATCGCCCAGGCACTCATCAACGACCCCGAGCTGATCCTCCTCGACGAACCCACCACGGGCCTCGACCCCATCGGCACGCGCGAGGTCAAAGACCTCATCGTGCAGCTCAAGGAGCGCGGCAAGACCATCCTCCTGTGCAGCCACCTGCTGGCCGACGTGCAGGATGTGTGCGACCGCATCGGCGTGCTCTACGGCGGCCAGCTGTGCGCCGAAGGCCCCGTGAACGAGCTGCTCGCCAAGCGCCACGTCACACAGTTCACCGTGCCCGACCTGTCGGTGGCCGAATCCGGGCGCGTGGAAGCCATGGTCCGCGAGGTGGCCGGCAACCGCTCCGTGGAAGTGGGCCACCCGCACGACCGGCTCGAGGACTTCTTCCTCCGCGTCGTGCGCGAGGCACGGCAGGAGCGGCCCGAGACCTCCGGCGCCGCCGAAGGGCGCTTCGACAGCAGCCTGTTCGCCACCACGGGGCAGGGCGGCGTGATCGAGCGCCTCACCGCGTCGGCTGAGACCGAAGAGGCCGAAGCCGAAGCCGTAGGCGAAGCGCCTGCCGAAGAGCCCGAACCCGGGGAGCGCGTCCTCGCCGGCCTCACGGCTGCGGCCGAGGCCGACCCCGCACCTCAGGTGGAGGCCGAGGCCGCGGTCGACGCCCAGGAGGCGCAGGCCGGCCAGCGGCGCGCCGTGCTCGGGCGCCTGGTGGCCGACGACGACAAGGACACCCAGGACAAGGCTCCGCCGTCATGAGCAACGCCAGCCCCTCGCTCCTGCGGCTGATCGCGCGGCCCCTCGGGCGGCTGGCCGCGGACCGCCGCCTCATCTGGGCCGTGGCACGCAACGCCATCCGCCAGGCCATCCGCGTGCGCGCGGCCTTCGTCATTATGGCCGTCTACCTGCTGCTCACGCCGGCACTGCCCTTCGTGCTCGAGGGCGACGGCACCCTGGTGGGCCTCCTGCGCCTCGTGATCCGCTACTCGCTCATCACGGCCGGCGTGCTGCTCGGCCTGCTCACCCTCGTGCTGTCCACCACCACCCTGTGGAGCGAAATCCAGCAGAAGCAGATCTACCTGCTCGAAGCGCGGCCCATCCGCCGCAGCCACATCGTGCTGGGCAAGCTCGTGGGCATCATGGTGGTCAACGCCGTCCTGCTGCTCGTCATGGCCATCACCACCGCCGTATGTGTGGAGTTCCTCGCCCGCCAGGCACGGTGGGACGACGGCCAGCGCCTGCTGGCCCGCCAGCAGGTGCTCACGGCACGGCGGGCCGTGCAGCCCGAGCCCGTGTCCGAGAAGTCGATCCAGGACGCGGTGGACAAGTGGTACGACTACCTGAAGGAGCACGACCGCCTGCCTGCCGGCGTCACCGAGGCCGGGGTGAAGGACGCGCGGCGCAAGCAGTTGCTGGGCCTCTACAACACGGTGCCGCCGCGGGTGGTGCGCATCTGGCAGTTCCGCAACGTGCCGCGGCCCCGTGGCGAGAAGCCCGAGGTGACGATCCGCTTCAAGTACGCCAGCTCCGACCGCCAGTCCGACTCGCCGGTGTTCACCGTGTGGCGTGTGGGCCGCCCCAACACCGAGCAGTTTTACGTCTACCGCAGCTCGCGCAAGGCCGACGAGTTTCACGAGATCCAAATCCCCGCCGACGCGGTGAGCGAGCAGGGCGAGCTGGAGGTGCAGTTTGTGAACCTCGAGCCCAGGCTGCCCACGCTCATTTTCGCCGGCGACGAGGCGATGCAGGTGCTGGTGCGGGCGACGAGCTTCGCCGCCAATCTGGGCCGCGGCGTGGTGCTCATCCTCACCGAGGTGTTTTTCCTGGCCATCCTGGGCCTCTTCTGCTCCACGTTTCTCACGTTCCCCGTGTCGCCCATCATCGCGCTGTCGCTCCTGCTGATGATCTCGCTGGCGGGCACGGTGAAGGCGGAGTTTGAGCAGGGCTTCTCGCTGGCCGACTCCCACGCCGAAGCCACTCAGTTCACCCGCATTATGGAAGCCTTCGTCAAGGGGGTGTCCAACGTGGTGCGTGTGGTGTTTCCCCCGCTCGATCGCTATGCGGCCAGCACCCGCGTGAGCTCGGGCAACGAAGTGCCCTGGCCACTGGTGTTCGAGGCCGTGGCGATGGTGGGGCTTGTGCGCGGGGGGCTGTTGCTGCTCTTGGGCATATTCATCTTCGAACGACGCGAGCTAGCATTGGCCACGCGATGAAAGACGAGACGCTACTCAAGCTGCGCTCCTGGCTCTTCGCCCTCCTCGCCCTGGTGGCGTTGGTGGCGGCGGGGCAGCTCTTGCCCATCGCGGACAGGATGCGCGCCGACCTCGTGCCCCACGAGGAGGGCAGCTTCGGCACCCTGCCTCCCGCCATCGTGCTGGCCAACCGAGCCGGCGGCATCTTCCGGGCCTTGGCCATCAACACCCTGTGGATGCGCGCCACCGAGCTTCAGGAGAAGGGCGAGGTGTTCGAGCTGGTGCAGCTCTACAAGCTCATCACCGCGCTCGAGCCCCGCTTTCCCATGGTGTGGGCCTACCGGGCCTGGAACGCCGCCTACAACGTGTCCGTCAAGTTCCCGGCCATCATGGGGCGCATCTTCGACCTGTCCGACCCGCGCAACCAACCCGACCAGCGCTGGGTGTGGGTGCAGAACGGCATCAAGACCCTCCGCGACGAAGGCATCCCCTACAACCCCAATGCCGAACGCCTCTACCGCGAGCTGGCCTGGATCTACTCGCACAAGATCGGCCAGGACATGGATGATGCCCACCTGTACTACAAGGTGGTGCTCGCGCTCGACATGGAGAAGGTGCTCGGCAAGCCGCCGTACCGCACCACCATCGAACGCATCTACAACGCCTCCAAGACCCGCGAGAAGCTGCTGGCCGATCCCACGGTGCGTGCCCTGGTGGATGCCCTCGTGCAGGCAGGGGTGGACGTGTTTGGCAGCCCACTCGACGTGCTGAGCCGCAGCGACGCTCTGCCCGAGGCGGCCCGCACCGCCCTGGCCGATCCCGCCAACGCGGACGCCGCGGCCACACTCGACGCCTTCCTCCGCGCCCGCTACGCGAACGACACGCTCAAGCTGCGCCCGGCCGTGATGTGGGAGATGATGGAACGCTACGGCCCCGTGGACTGGCGGCTGCCCGAGGCCCACGCGCTCTACTGGACCCACCGCGGCGCCGAGACGATGGCCGACGAAGACGCGCGGGCCGGCAACACGGCGCGCATCGCCTTCCACGCCCTCGCCGAGTTCTACCGCCGCGGTCGCCTCACGTTCCACTACGACCCCGACAAGCCGGAGCGCACTCTGTGGCGCACCTCCACACACTTTGGCTTCATGAAGCGCGCCGTGGCATTCCACGAGGCCATCATCAAGGAATACAAGGGCAAGTACCAGGACAACCCGCTCCGCGAAGGCTTCATGAACTTCCTCCGCGAGATCGTCCTCGACCTCTATCTCCACACCGACCTCAAGCGGTCCCGCGAGTACTACAAGAAGCTCCAGGCATTCGGCCCCGAGTCCAAGGTGGCCTACGAGGACTTCATCTCCGGCCGATTCCTCGACCGCATGGAGAATGCCACGATCGAGCAGAACAAGAACCTCATCCAGAGCATCCTGCTCGAAGCCGTGCGCTGGGCCTCCTACGGCGACATGCAGCAGGCCACCGGCCGCGAGCAACTCGCCAAGCTCATCCGCAAGCGCTACAACGACAAGGGCTACCGGTTCCAGATGCCGCCCGTGCGCGAGCTCTACCCCGAGGCCTTCATGTGGGCGCTCCGCCGCTTCGCCGACTGGCAGATCGAGCGTCTCGACGAGCTGTACCCCAAGCAGATGAAGGAAGGCCGCAAGCGGCTCGACGAGCTCCGACGCCAGGCCGAGAAGCCCGCCCCTGCACCCTCCCCCTCGTAACCATCGCCTGCGCGGCATGCTCGCCGTGTCTTTCGCCGTCCTCCGGCGATAGGGTATAATGCGCGCACTCGCCTCCACCCCAGG
>JADHXT010000028.1 GCA_016782825.1 Candidatus Brocadiia bacterium
ACTTAAATAAACGACAATGGGGCGCGAAAACTAAAAACGGCTGGGAGGGTCTTTTCTTGAATTTCGGCAACGTTTTGGCAGAGCGAAGCCTGCATGGCACAGCCGCCCTCGGCTGTGCAAGCTGCCGATGAAGACACACAGCCGAGGGCGGCTGTGCTACTCGCTCTGCTCACAAGTCACGCCCTGCAAACACTTTACGCTTCGACGCGGCCCGCCGTCTTTTTCGGGAGGCCCGCCGCTGCTCGCGCTGCCGCGCCGTGCGCCGCTTCCGGCGTGTCTGCCGCACAGCGTAGTCTCCGAAGCCCGCCTCGATGAATGCCCGGCGAAGCTGGCGCACGTGGTAGTGCAGCCGCTGGAACGACATGTCCAGCCGCGTGGCCGCGTCCTGTTGCGAGCAGCCCATCGTCAACAGCTCGGCGACCTGCTGGCGCAGCCGCGACTGCCGCTGCATCACCTCGCACACGGCGACCCGGTCGGACAGGGTGAAGGCAAGATAGCCTCGACGACGGCCGCGACGCATGGGACTCCTTCCCTTGACCAAGCCAGACACGGAGGGCTTCCGCCGAGCGTTGCACTCGCCGGCGACGCCGCGCGGTCTGGCCAGGCAGGCCATACCTGAAGACGCTAAGCGCTGGTTATATAGAGAGATACGGGGACGGAAGGTCGAAGTCGCTCCCTCGGACGAGAGCGACGGGACCGCCACCACTGGGCGGGCCCACAGGATGGTCACGAGCCGGCGAGGGAAGGGGCAGGCCCCTTGCTACCGGCTGCCTCGAACAGTATACCCCACTACTTCACCCTTGTCAAGTCAAGCTGCCGCTGGGCAGTGCGCAGCCGGTGCAGCAGGGGGTTGGGAGGAGGGGTGTGAGGGTGGATTCTCTCTCGTTCCCAAGCTCCCGCTTGGGAATGCTTTGTGGAAGCTCCTGCTTCATTCGGCTTTGTCTTGTAGGCGGGGCGTCTCTGCCCCGCGTCTTCCTCTTCGCCTCTCCCACGGGGAGAGGCGCCCCGCCGCCGGCGGGGCGGTGAGGGTGTCTGCTCTTCGGGCGCGCCCTGGCACAAGGGAAGGCACCCTCACCCCATCCCTCTCCCAGGGGGAGAGGGGGCAAGACGAAGACACGGCGCACGGCACACGCCGCCCACCAGAGGGCCGGCACGGGGGCCTGCCCCTACAGGATCCCCGCTCATAGCCCCACGCAATCTCCCAGGGAGGCGCCCCAAGGCGGCGCCTCCCGGCCAAATGCTTCGCTCAGGCCTTGCGGCGCCGGCGGCGCGCCGCGAGCAGCCCGCCGAGGCCGAGCAACGTCAGCGTACCTGGCTCGGGCGTGACGATCACCAAGGCGTTGTCGAACACGGCGCTCACCGTGTCGCCATTGGCGCGCGCCTGGCCGGTGATCATCACCTGAAAGGTGCCCGGCGTCCAGTTGGTGAAGGCCTGGGACGCCACGAGCTGGCCGTCGAAGTACATCTCGATCGTAGCATTGTTCCCCGCGCTCGGGAGGAAGACGAGCATCATGCCGTGCGCGCCCAGGTCGTCGTCCTCGCCGTCCAGCGATGCGATGTTGACGCCGCCGCCTGACGGCGCGCCGCCGAGGCCGCCCACGTCGTTCCAGTTGTACTGCCAGCCGTTCTCGCCGTCGTTCTGCGAGAAGTGGAGGAAATGGCTGTCGTCGCTCCAGATCCAGATGCTCGAGCGGCCGGCGGTGCCTGTGTGGGCAAGGCTCATGCGGTCCACCGCGAAGGTCGTATCGTACTCGGTGCTGAACTCACGCACGGATCGCAGCGTGAGGCCGCTCCAGTATTGATTGGTGACCGTGCCAGCGATGGTGAGTTGTCCGCCGCTGACGGTGGCGGAGAAGCTCGGCGCGGTGCCAGCTCCCTGCACCTGGAGGCCCTTCTCGATGACCTGCCACTTCGTGGCGTCCACGCTGGAGCCCGAGAAGTCGTCGCTCAGCGCGGCTATCGCGGGTGCCGACACCTGGAACGGAGCGAAATAGCCGTTCATCACCTGCGCCACTTGTGTCGGGGTGAGCGCGTGGTCGTAGAGCGCCACGTCGTCGATGCGGCCCGTCCACGGCTCGCCGGTCTTGTCGCCGCCGAGGAAGAATGGCACCGCGCGGACATCGCCGGCCACGGTCACGGACTGGGGCGATGCGCCGTCGCGGTAGTAGGTGAGCTGGTTGCCGTTCTTGACGACCGCATGGTGCACCCAGGTGTTCTGCGGGATGTTGGGGTAGTTGATGAAGCTGCCAGGGTACTCGAGCTGGTTGGTGGTGAACTTGACCCACTGGCTGGTGCCGCCGTCCCACTCCCAGCGGTTCCCCACCATCACCAGGCTGTTCGGGCCTTGCGGTGTGTTGGCCCAGAAGGCCCAGGTGAAGTCGTCGTTGGTCTGGTGCAGCGACTTGATGCCGCCGGCCGCCACGTAGTCGCCGGCGTTGCCCGGCGTGACCATCACCACGCCGCGTTGCGCGTCGAGGCCGATGGCGGCGCCGCCATTGAGGAGCCCCGGTGCGCCGCCGAGCACGGCGTTGGGCGTCACGCCGTTGGCGTCCGTGGTGTCCAGCCGCCACAGGCCCACGAGCGCGGCATTCGCCGAGGCGGCCCCCAGCACGAGCCCTGCCACCATGAGCGCCACCAAACGAGCCGTCCCCATTCCACCATTCACCCTGTCTGCCATGGCCGTTCTCCTTTCGTGAACGAAGCCACTACGAACGAGACACCTCACGACTGCGAGGGTTTTAGGGCATGCGCGCGGCGCCCGCGTGGCATGCCCGGGTACGGGGATCCTCAAAAGCTTGCTTCCCCCCATTGCCTGGAAGGCTATTGTAGGCTCATCGGCTCGGTTTCGCAAGGGAAAAAATGTCCGCCGCCTCGGGGCCGGCTGGGCGTCAGTGGCTGTGGGTGTGCTCGGCCGCCGCGGCGCGGCCGACGAACAGGAGGGGGAAGACGATGTCGCTCAGGCAGCACGGCACCCACACGGCCAGGAAGAGCACGGCAAAAATGGCCGGCAGCAGCGGCAGCCACGCCGCCTCGCCGTGTGCCGTGAGATAGAACAGCGAGGCCCACGTGCTGAGCAACACGTGGCCGTAGTGGGGCAGCTTGGTCCACGGCTTCCAGAACGCCAGCCCGATGCCCAGCAGCGCCAACGGGTTGACCAGCCACCAGTGGTCGATGAACCCGATGTGCATGTGCTCGTCCATCTTGACCCCCACGAGCAGACCGCCGAAATGCGGCATCACGATGTCGCTCAGCGTGCCGATGCCCACCGAGCCCACGAAGCCCACCACCACGGTGAGCACCACGCTCTGCCGGTAGTGCCGAAACAGCGCGGCCGTGACCAAGGCGCTCAGGAACACGTGGGCCGGATGCATCACGCAGAAGACGGCCTCGGACGCGTGGTGGGGCACGTGGAGCACCACCACGAGCGCCATGAGCACAATGCCTGTGAGCGCGCCCACGGCGGTGAATGGCGCGTGATGCTTGAGCTCGCACGCGATGAGGCCGCCGAGGGTGTGCTGCACGTTGCAGTGCTCGTGGGGGAGGGGCTGCTCGTCGCCGCCATCATCAGCGTCGTGGTGCGGATGCGTGTCGGCCATGTGCGAGAATCTCCCGACGGGCTGTGGGGGTCAGGACGTCATCTCGGCGTGCGGCCCCGCGCCGGGGCGGTTGGCACACACGACGTGGATCTCGTGACACTCCTCGCACTCGGCCAGCTCGTGGTCGCGGGCGAAGGCGTCCCAGTGCTCTTTCTGCTTGGGCGTGAGCACGCCGGTGCCGCCGCACAGGGGGCAGCCGCCGCCGAGCGCGGCCAGCAAGGCCGAGCGGATGAACTGCGAGCGATTGGGGATGCCCCGCATCGCCTCGAGCAGATCGGCGTCCACCTTGAAGGTGATCACTTCGGGCTTGTGCTTCTTGCCCACGGGAGCAGGCTCCAGAGCGAGGGATAGGCGGCAGTCGTAATACACAGTATTACACACGCCGACGCCACTGTCAAGTCCTTTTCAGGAACCCATCCGTCCCGCAAGCGTCTAACTCCACGAAGAGACACACTCCGGCATTCCCCACAGCGTAGGAGACGGGAGATGACGACGCGAAGCCTGTTGCTCGTAGCGGCACTACTGCTTGCCATTACAGGACTTATGGTGCAGGATGCCGCTGCTTGCCGCATCATGCCCAGCCCCATGCCCATCGTGCGGCCCATCCCCAGGCCCCGCCCCGTGCGCAAGCCGCTCGAAACCCGCACCCACACCGCCGAGATCACCATCAAAGGCCCCGTGGCCAGCGTGGCGGTGGACGCCACGTTCTACAACCCCAATCCCTACGTGATGGAAGGCACCTACTTCTTCCCTCTCGAAGCCGATGCCGCCGTGGATAACTTCGAGATGGAGATCAACGGCAAGATGGTGAAGGGCGAGCTGCTCGACGCCGAGAAGGCCCGCAGCATCTACGAGGGCATCGTGCGCAAGATGAAGGACCCCGGCCTCCTCGAATTCGTCGGCACCAAGATGCTCAAGTGCCGCGTCTATCCGATGAACGCCAACAGCGAGACGAAGGTGAGCCTGACCTACTCGCTGGCCCTCAAGGCCCAGGGCGGGCTGTACGAGTTCACCTACCCCTACCGTTCGGCCAGGCCCGAGGGCGGCACCATCTCCAGCGTGGCCGTCAAGGTGACCATCGAGCAGCCCCAGGGCATCAAGACCGTCTACTCGCCCACCCACAAGGTGGACGTCAAGCGCGACGGCGACCAGAAGGCGACCCTCGGCTTCGAGGCCACCAAGACCATGCCCGAGCGCGACTTCAAGGTCTACTTCGGCACCTCGCAGAAGGACATCGGCCTGTCCGTCGTCACCCACAAGCCGGCCGGCGAGGACGGCTACTTCCTTCTCTCCCTCACGCCCAAGGTGGAAGTGGACGCGGCCAAGGTGCAGCCCAAGAGCCTGGTGTTCGTGATGGACACCAGCGGCTCGATGGCCGGCGACAAGATCAAGCAGGCCAAGGGCGCCCTCCGCTACTGCGTGAACAGCCTGAAGGAGAAAGACCACTTCGGCCTCATCACCTTCGCCACCGAGCCCACCGTGTTCCAGGACGCGCTCGTCCCCGCCACCAAGGACAACGTGAAGGCCGCGCTCGAGTTCATCGACCAGATCGAGGCCCGCGGCGGCACCGCCATCAACGACGCACTCCTCGAAGCCTTGCGCATGACGAAGGACGCCAAGAGCCTGCCCCTGATCTGCTTCCTCACCGACGGCCTTCCCACCATCGGCGAGACCAGCGTGAAGGCCATCCTCAAGAACATCGGCGGCGCCAACGCGAAGACCCAGGCCCGCCTCTTCGTCTTCGGCGTGGGCTACGACGTGAACACCGAGCTGCTCGACCGCCTGGCCGACGACAACCACGGCAGCCCCGACTACGTGACGCCCAAGGAAGACATCGAGATCAAGGTGAGCGCCTTCTACCAGAAGGTGGCCAACCCCGTGCTGGGCGACGTGGCCCTCGCCTTCCCCGGCCTCAAGGTCAAGGACGTGTATCCCAAGCAGCTTCCCGACCTCTTCCGCGGCACCCAGCTCATGGTCCTCGGCCGCTTCGAGGGCAAAGGCCAGAAGGCCATCAAGCTCGCGGGCAAGGTCGGCGACGAAAAGAAAGAGTTTGTCTACGAGACCGACTTCGCTGAGAACAAGGGCAACTCCTTCCTCCCGCGCCTGTGGGCCACGCGCAAGGTGGCCTTCCTCCTCAGCGAAATCCGCGCCCACGGCAGCAAGAAAGAGCTCGTGGGCGAAGTGGTGCGCCTCGGCAAGCGCTACGGCATCATGACCCCCTACACCAGCTTCCTCGTGGTGGAAGACGGCGCGCGGCCCCAGGTGGCGCACCGCATGGACCGCGCCCGCGATGCCCTTGAGAGCAAGAGGGAAGGGAGGGGCGCCGTGGACCTCGCCCGAACCCTCGGCGCCGCCAAGGAAGCCGCCGCACTGCCCACCGCGCCGCCCGCCACAGCGGCACCCGCCCGCCCCGGCCTCCGCCACGGCCAGACCGGCGGCCGCAAGCCAAAGGGCGACGCCACCGGACGGTGGAGGGCTCGCGGGGCCAGCGGCCCCGTGCTCGGCATGAATGCCGAAGCCGAGGAGGCCGTGCGCGAAGTAGCCGCCGACAAGATCGTCCAGATCGCCGACAAGACCTTCTACCGCAAGCCCGACGGCTTCCTCTACGACAGCACCTACGACGACGCCAGGCACAAGGCCAAGATCGTGGAGGTCAAAGCCTTCAGCGACGACTACTTCAAGCTGCTCAAGCAGCACGAAGGCATCGGCCGCTACCTGGCCGAAGACCAGCCCATGGTCCTCGTGGTAGACGACGACCACGTGTACAAGATCACCAAGGCCGACTGAGTCCTGCCGGCCATCGCCGCGACGCAAGCGGGGGTCTCCATCCGGAGGCCCCCGCTCGCATGCCGCGCGCAACATGTCTTGATCTGCATCGGGACGCGCTCTATAATCGGGTGCGCACAGATCGTCGGACGTCCCGACCTGGTGAGGAGACTGCGCCATCATCCGCGAAGCGGCGCTCGAATCCTATCTGCACGATATCAGCAAGATCCCCCTCCTGACCGCCGACGAGGAAAAGGAGCTGGCCTACAGCTTGAGGGAGGGCAACCAAGACGCGCGCGCGCGGATGATCAGCTCGAATCTCCGCCTCGTGGTGTCCATCGCCAAGAACTATGTGAACCGCGGCCTGCCCTTCACCGACCTGATCGCCGAGGGCAATATCGGCCTGATGAAGGCCGTGGAGCGGTTCCAGCCCGAGGCCGACTGCCGCTTCTCCACCTATGCCACATGGTGGATCAAGCAGGCCATCCGCCGGGCGATCACCAACACCGTGAAGACCGTGCGCATCCCGGCGTATATGGTGGAGACGATCGCCCACTGGAAGCAGGCCGCGTCGAGCCTCACGGCCCAGCTCGGGCGCGCTCCCACCGTGGAAGAAATCGCCAAGGAAATCGACCTGTCGCCCGACAATGCCACGGTGATCAAGCGCATCCTGAGCGCCACCATCACCGCCACGCAGCCGGTGAGCCTGGACATGCTGTGCTCGCTCAACGACGTGATCGAAGACCGAGCCACGCCGCGCCCTGACGAGCAGTTTTTCGACGAAGTGGAGCGGCAGCATCTGCACGAACTGCTCGACTGCATCACGCCCCGCGAAGCCGAGGTGCTGCGGCTCCGCTACGGGCTGGACGACGACTCGCCCCTCACGCTCGAGCAGATCGGCGACCGCCTGGGCCTGACCCGCGAACGCATCCGCCAGATCGAAAACGAGGCCCTCAACAAGCTCCACGACTACCTCACCGAAGAGCGCTCGCCCGACGACGACGCCAAATAGAGTTGACGCCCGCTCGCCAAGGCGCTAGACTCGTGCCTCGCATCGTGGCCAGGCGGCCACGACACCAGGAGAGTGCATGGACAAGCTGAGGCAAGCGATCGCCGCCGTCCCAGGCTTCCCGAAGCCAGGGATCGTCTTCCGCGACATCACGCCGGTGCTCGCCGATGCCGCCTTGCTGCGCCAGGCCGTCGAGGCCCTGGCCGCGCCGTTTCGCGGCCAAGGCGTGCAGCTCGTCGTGGGCGCCGAGGCCCGCGGGTTCATCTTCGGGCCCGCGGTCGCCCTCGAGCTGGGCGCCGGCTTCGTGCCCGTCCGCAAGCCCGGCAAGCTGCCCCGCGAGACGCAACAGGCCACCTACAAGCTCGAGTATGGCACCGACACGCTTGAAATGCACTGCGACGCCATCGCCCCCGGCACCCGCGTGCTCCTGGTGGACGACCTGCTGGCCACCGGCGGCACCATGGAGGCCTGCTGCACCCTGGCCGATGCCGCCGAGGCCGTCGTCGTGGGCTGCGCCTTCCTCATCGAGTTGGCCTTTCTCGGCGGACGCGAACGGCTTGCCCCTCGCCAGGTCGTCAGCCTCGTCACCTACGCGAGCGAGGACGAATGATCCACTGCCCGGCGCCCGTAGCTCAGCAGGATAGAGCGGCGGTTTCCTAAACCGCAGGTCAGGGGTTCGAATCCTCTCGGGCGTACCAGACACTGACATCAGACAACGAAAGTGACCCACGTGAGCAAGCATCTCTACAAAGACGTCAAACACCCCGACAAGTTCCACGAGCTCCTCTCCCACGCGTGGGCCAGGATGGAGCCCTACGCCCTCCAGGCCGGCATCGCCGTCCTGGCGCTCGTGGCCGTCGCCACCGTGTGGTTCGTCGTCGCGCGGCAGCGCGCGGCCAGCCTGGAAAAACCGTGGGCGCAAGCCTTCGACATCCAGCGCCGAGCCAGCGACGCCCTGGCCACGGCCCGCACCGACGCCGACCGCGAGACAATCGAGGAGCAGGTGCTCGCCGACCTCGCCGCCCTCGCCCGCGAGCAGGCCCGCCGGCCCGTCGCCGCCCTCGCCCTCATCGAGCTCTCCCAGGCCCAGTTCCGCCGCGGCCACCTGCGCCGCACCCAGGACCCCGACGCCGCCCGCGACCGCTTCCGGGCCGCCGCCGAAGCCGCCGAGCAATTCCTCGCCGACTTCCCCAACCACGGCCTCCGCGCCCTCGCCGCCTACAACGCCGGCAAGGCCCGCCTCGAACTCAGGGAATACCCCCGCGCCGTCCAGCACTTCCAGCAGGCCCACGACGCCCCCATCCGCTCCCTCGCCGCCCTCGCCCGCTGGCACACCGCCCGCTGTCAGGAACGCCTCGGCCAGCTCGACGCCGCGCGGCAGGCCTACGAAGCTCTACGCAACGACCCCTGGGCAGGCTGGTGCG
The DNA here is from genome assembly GCA_016782825.1 of Candidatus Brocadiia bacterium. Classification (GTDB taxonomy): domain Bacteria; phylum Planctomycetota; class PUPC01; order DSUN01; family DSUN01; genus BS750m-G60. Next base: position 8,796 of record JADHXT010000028.1, read on the forward strand.
CCCAGCAAGCCCAATGGCGGCTCTCCCAGCTCCAGAGCCGCCCCACACAAGGAAGCTAGCCAGCACGGAGTTTCGGCCCGCTCCCCTGGCACACCGACTCCGGCAACGGCCGAAAAGGAGAGTCTGATGGCAGACCTGCAGCAAATCGCCAACGGGATCATCGGAGGCAAAGCCCAGGACGTGAAGGACATGGTCCAGGCCGCCCTCGACGAAGGCGTCGGCGTCGAGGCCATCCTCAACGAGGGCCTCATCGCCGGCATGAACGTCGTCGGAGTCAAATTCAAGGCCAACGAATTCTACGTCCCCGAAGTCCTCATCGCCGCCCGCGCCATGAAGTGGGGCATGGAGATCATCGAGCCCAAGCTCAAGGAAGCCGGCGTCGAGCCCATCGCCAGCATCGCCATCGGCACCGTCAAAGGCGACCTGCACGACATCGGCAAAAACCTCGTGGGCATGATGCTCCAGGGCGCCGGCTTCAAGGTCGTCGACCTCGGCATCGACGTCGCCCCCGAGAAATTCCTCGCAGCCGTCCAGGGCCAGGGCTGCAAGGTCGTCGCCCTCTCCGCCCTCCTCACCACCACCATGCCCCAGATGAGAAACGTCATCGACGCCCTCAAGGAAGCCGGCGTCGACGCCAAGGTCATCATCGGCGGCGCCCCCGTCACCCAGAACTACGCCGACGAGATCGGAGCCGACGGCTACGCCCCCGACGCCGCCTCCGCCGTCGACATCGCCAAGGCCGCCATCGGCGTCGCCTGACACCCGACCCGCGATCCGTGACCCCGACACACCCTCCCGCAGGCCCCCGCGCCCACGGGAGGGTGTTCTCATGCCCCCACGCCGGTGGCTCAGCCCCATTGCCGATTTGCGATTGCCGACTGCCGATTGGCAGAGCGACCAGCTGCCGGCCACCAGCATGGAGCATGGGGCAGGAGCGCGGGGGGCGGCTACCGTCAATCTCAGGGTTCTTGGAAGGGGGTGCGGGGGAAACCTTTCTCCTCAAGGCTTGTCCTGAGCGAAGCCGAAGGAAAGGTTCCCCCCGCGTTACCAATCATCTCGATTCGCGTCCGTCAGCGGAGCTTCTTGAGCAGCTCGGTGGCTTGCTTCTTGGTGCGGGCGTTCTTGGAGCGCTGGACGACGGCCTGGAGGGCCTTCTTTCGCGGCTCCTTGCCCACGCCCTTGAGTCCGCGCTGGCCGGTGAGCTGGACGATGGCGGAGCAGGCTTCCTCGGCGACGGCCGGCTCGGCGGCGAAGGCGGCCAGGCGGTCGAGCGAGCCGTCCGCGGCGATGGTGGCGAGGGCGGAGATGGCCCGCCGCTTCCCGTCGGGCCGCGTGACGAGAGGCAGCACGGCGTCCACCTTGGCCAGGCGGTCGGCGGGGCCGAGCTTGGTGGCGGCCTGCACGCACTGCAAGTAGCCGCGGAGGGCGAGGATCTTGTGGAGGTCCTTCTTGCCTGTCTTGGCGAGGGCGAGGAGGGGGTCCATGACGGTCAGGTCGTTGGGCCAGTTGCTGGGCCAGCCGGCGAGGGTGCGGACGGCGTCGTCCTGGACGGCGGGGTCGGCGTCGCCGATGCCGGCCTGGACGGCGGCGAGGGCCGTGGGGCCGCCGGCGCTGGCGAGTGCGTGGAGGCCGATGGCGCGTAGCGGGGCGTTCTTGCACTTCATGAGAGGCATGAGGTGGGGCACGCAGGCGGCGCCGCCGCGGGCGCTGGTGGTGCGCAGGGCCTTGCCCACGGCGGCCTGTTCCTTGGCGTCCTGTGTCTTCTGGAGGATGCGGACGAGTTCGGGCACCTGCTGTCCACTGCCGAGCACGCCGATGGCGGCCACGGCGGCGCTGCGGACGCCGGCGTCGGTGTCTTCGGCGCACTGGACGAAGGCGGGCATGGCGGCCTCGATGCGGCGGTGCATGGCCACTTCGATGAGCGCCTGGCGCCTCTTGCCGGCGAGCTTGGGCAGGCTGGCGAGGATGGCCGGGTTCACGTCCTGGCCGGGGAGGCGTGCAAGCGATACTTTGGCTGCCTGTGCAATGTCGGCGTCGGTCTCGCTGGCGAGGTCGAGGAGAGCGGGGATGCAGGAGGCGTTGCCGAGGCCCTGGAGGGCGCCGATGGCGACGAGTCGGATGGGCTTGGGCCCGGCCTTGGCGACCTGGAGGACGGCGGGGAGGGCCTTGGGGTCGCTACGGTCGGCCAGGGCGAGAAGGAGGAAGGCCTGGCGGTCGGGCTTGGTGGTGGCGAGTTCGGCGGCGAGGGCTTCGGTGGCCTTGGCGCCGGACAGCTCGCGTGCGGTGCGGAGGCCGATGCCGTAGAGCGCCTTGTCGGCCGAGCGGAGCTGCTCGAGGAGCATGGGCACGCCGGCGTCGCCGCGGGCGAGAATGGCGCCGCGTGTGGCTTCGAGGTGGCGCTGCTTGGGCACGTCGGCCTTGCGGACGGCGTCGTAGAGGCGGACCGCGTCGGCGGCCTTGCCGTCGGCGAGGAGGCGTTCGGCGCAGAACACGCACCCGATGGCCACGGAGGAGCGGACGGGCGCAGGCGCGGCCGGCAGGGCCTGCTCGAGGGCCTTGACGGCTGTGGCGCCGCCGATGCGGCCGAGGGCTTCGGCCGCGGCGCAGGCCACGTCGGCGTCGGCATCCTTGAGACGGATGACGAGCGCGGCCACGGCCTCGGCATCGCGTCGCACGGCGATGGAGTTGATGGTGCCGATGAGCAGGCGGCCTTTGAGCTTGGCCATGGCGTCGCGGAGCGCGGCGTCGGCCTTGGGGCCGGGGATGGCTTCGAGGGCGATGCGTGCCCACGAGGCGAGCTGTTCGTCGGCCAGGAGCGGAGCGAGGGCGGGGACGGCGGCTTCGGAGCCGTAGATGGCCAGGTGCTTGCAGGTGATGGCCTTCTGCTGCGGCGGTGCGTCGGACTGGAGCACCTGGATGAGCTTCTGCTCTTTCGTGGCTTCGGCGGCACGGGCATGGCCGGCGGCCAAGGCGAGTGCCACGGCCGCGAGGCAGACGACGCGGGTGGCGAAGGGGCGGATGGTGAACACGGCGGGTCTCCTTGCCAACGGGCAGAGGGGGGTGCGGACTAGAGGCGCCACGGCTCGCGGAGCGCTTCGGAGCGCAGGCGGTTGGCTTCGCTGTCGTTGATGAAGACGTTCTTCTCGGCGTCGTAGGCGAGCTTGCGGCGGAGGAAGATGGAGATGTTGGATGCGTGGCAGGCGATGTGGGTCTGGCAGGCGACGAAGTGGTTGGCACGGGGCAGGCCGCGGGTCTTCACGCAGTTGAAGAAGTCGCGCACGTGGTTGTTGGCGGGGTAGCCGCGCACCTTGGCGCCGCGTCCCGCGAGGAGTGCGGGGGAGCTGGCGACCATTTCGCCGTTGTCGCCGGTTTCCACCCAGCCGGTGTCGCCCTCGAAGCGCACGGGGCAGGAGCCGAGGCCGAGCCATCCGCCGTTGCGCAGCACGAGCTTCACGCCGTTGGCGTAGCGGGCCGTGGCGGCGCCGTTGGCGGGCGGCGAGTATTCGACGGGGGCGGTGCGGTCGGCGTCGTTGGCCCACTGGCAGAGGTCCACGCAGTGGCTGCCCCATTCGAGCACGCCGCCGCCCACGAGGCCGCCGCCCTTCTCGAAGTTGAAGCCGTTGAGGAGCTTGCGGTTGTAGGGGCGCCACGCGGCGGGGCCGAGGTAGAGGTCCCACTCCACGTCTTCCCTGGGCGGCTGGGCCTCGGCGGGCAGCCATCCGCTGGTGCTGGTGCCCATGCCGCCGGGATGGGCGTGGACGGCCTGGAGCTTGCCGAGCTTGCCGGTGCGGGCCAGCTCGATGGCGTAGACGAAGTGGGGCAGGTTGCGGCGCTGCATGCCGCCCTGGAACACGCGGCCGGTGCGGCTGTAGGTGGCGGCCAGCTCGAGGCTCTGCACGATGTTCTTGGTGCAGGGCTTCTCGCAGTAGACGTCCTTGCCGGCCTTGGCAGCCAGGGTGGAGGCCGTGACGTGCCAGTTGGGGCCGGTGGCGATGAGCAGGGCATCGAGGTCGGCGCGGTCGAAGAGCTTGCGGAAGTCGCGGTACATGACGCACTTGTCGTCGCGGTTGCGTGCGTCGGCGCGCTTCTTGGCGCCTTCGCGGCGCGGCTTGCGCACGTCGCACACGGCCACGCAGCGCACGTCGGGCTCCTGGAGCATGCAGCCGAGCACGTAGGAGCCGCGGCCGCCGATGCCCATGGCGCCCAGGCGGATCTGCTCGCTCGGGGCCACCACGCCGTCGCGGCCCAGCGCCGACGACGTCACCACGACGGGCGCCAGAGCCGCGCTCGCCGCTGCGGCGACGCCTCGCTTGAGGAACTGCCGGCGCGGCAGGGCGGGTTTCTTGGACATAGACCGTTCCTTTCTGTCGGGACCGGAGGACATACCGTTCGGGTGCATTGTAGTCATTGCGGCCCGCGCTGCAAGCATGCTGCGCCGCGGGCGGGCGGGTCGGTAGGCGATGGAGGGAGGGGCGCCGGGCTAGCGGCGCTTCTTGGACAGCACGCTCCAGGCGTCGCGGGTGGCGATGGAGCCGGCGGCGTCGGCGGTGAAGATGTCGGCGCCATCGTCGCCTGCGCCCGGGTCGTTCCACGGGATGCCGCCGATCTTGGTGTCGACAAACTGCACGCTGCCATCCCAGTAGCACACGTTCATCCCGGGCTTTGAGGCGTGGGGCATTCTGTCGCTGCTCTCGAAGCGGTCGCCCAGGAGGGCATAGAAGCCGTGGGCGCGGCCGAGGGTGAAGGAGTTGCTCACCAGGCCGGCTCCCAGGTCGGTCGGCAGCACGAGGCCGGAGGATGGCCAGTAGTTGTAGGCGTAGCCCACCTCGGCGGCGATCTCATTCTCAATGAGGTTTTGCGAGCCGCCGGGCATCCGCGAGCCGGGTGTGTTGGGGCAATAGAACACCTTGGGGTCCTTGGCGTAGCCGTGGGCGACGAGCAGCCAGAGGCCGGCGGGCAGCTTCTCGGTGAGCACCTCGTTGCGGCACAGGTAGCTCTCGCGGTAGCGGTTCACCTGCTCGGTCGCGAGCATACCCTGGTACAGGTTGGGGATATAGTCCTTGAAGTAGGGGGCGTATTGGCGCATGGCGCGGTAGATCTGGCCTTGGTTGCTATTGCAGTTGGCGATGCGGGCCTGTTCGCTGGCGCTGCCGAGCACGGGCAGGAGCATGGCAGCCAGCACGGTGATGATGCCGATCACCACGAGCAATTCGACGAGGGTGAAGGCGGCTCGGGGGAGGGCGGAAGCGTGGCGTGGGGGCTTCATGGCGGGATCTCCTGCACCGGGGAGGCAAACGGGGAGCCACTCGGCTCGGCTGGCTGGAGGCGCGGGCCTGCGCCGCCCTCCATTCTGAGTATACCATCCCGCCCCGGAGGGCGCAACGGGTGCGGGGAGAATCTGCCCCGGATGGTGTCGCACATAGCATCAAGGCCAGAACGAGGCAGGAACGCGTCATTCGTGCTTCGCACCAGGGCCAGCCCATCCCTTCCCCTGTCGGGGGAAGGCAAGGGAGGGGGCGCCACCGCCGGCAAAGCGGCCCCCGCACTACCACTGCATCAGCGCCTACGCTCAGGGCAGGGAAAGGGTCCCTCCGACGCAATGGCTAGGCAACGTGTCCCCCCACCTTCCATACGGCCACGGTCTCGGGAATGGATGTCGAGCGATCGGCAGCCGTTCCTTCTGGGGTCATTGCTCAAGAAGCGCTTTGGCTTCTTCAACCAGGCGGCGCCGATCTTCGCTCGCCAGTGCATCTGTGAGCTGCCTCTTCTCGCCTCTGCTGAGTATGGCGGGATCCTCCGCGTCCTTGCCGGTCAGCGCCTTCAGGAGATCAGCATTCGTCCAGTCATCGCTGCGCTGCGTTGCCAGCGGCACGTCTCTACCCCGCTTGTCCTGAAGGTTCCCCATGGGATTGCGCGCCCACGCGTAGCGGAAATGTACCGGATTGGGCACCAGCGAACTCTTCAGGATCAGGGTCTGGGTATCATATTTTGTGCGCCCGCGGGAATCCCTGCTAATGACCCGGTGGGTGGTCGTGGCGGGTTGGAACTTCATATCCCTGCCGGCGATGGCGAATCCGGTCATGGGAGAACCGTCAGCTACAGCAGCCACCTGTTGATCAAACGTCAGGACAATGGCACCGTCCTGCACCTTCATTTCCTTGATCATCGGCGGCAACCAGCGGAGTTCTTTCTCCATGCCATATTGCGTCGCCAATGCCCATCGCGCGATACGTTCCCCGGCAGGAATCTTCTGTCCGGGGTGATAGGAGGCGCGCCGCAAATCATAGGTGCTGGCGAATCCAATGTTCTTGTCGCCGGCTTTGTGGAACTCCAGGAACGTTTGGTACTGGGCTTCGCGAATGCGCGCGCCGATGTCCGTTATCTTCGTGAGGAAATCATCAAGCCGCTGCACGTTCCCCGCGGTGCACTGACTCAGGATGCCGAACGGCATTTGCGGATCGTTGAACGCGTCGCGCCAGCCACGGATCATCTCCGGGAACACGACGCGATACATTTCGGCGCCGCGTACGCCATCAAAGCAGTTGTTGTATCCCTGGTGGAAGATGGCACCCTTTGCGGCAAATCCGGCGATCGGCGAAATCACGCTGGCGTAGCAGTTGCCGGGGCGGTTATGGGAATACAGAGGCCCGGGACTCGGCTTGGTGGGGGGCTTCATGCCGGCAGGGATCGCCTTCTCTTGCTTCCTCATCTGAGCGATCCTGTCTTCGTACTTCTTGATCTGTTTCTGGAGGTCCGCTTTCGGATCGTACGCGGCTACTTTTTCATCGTATCTTGCGAGCATCTCTTTCGCTGCCGGGGCATCCATCTTCCGGAGCCGTGCCTCCGGTGTCCAGGCCTCCACCAGGGTGCCGCCGCGTGAGGTGTTGATTACACCGATCGGAACCTGGGTGACCATGTGAATCCGGCGCGCCATAACATAGCCAATGGCAGAAAGATCCCTCACGGTTTCCGGCGAGCAGACTGCCCAGTCACCATCGCGGGTATCTCTTCCGGATATGCGGCTGTACTCGTCAGCGCGAGGGAAGTCCTTCTTGAGTTCCGGGCCAAAGATCTTGGGAATCGTGAGTATACGAATGTTGGGGAAATTCGCCGTGGCGACCTCCAGGTTCCCATTTTCCACCCGCGAGATCGCCATCGCCATGTTGCTCTGACCACCAAGCACCCATACGTCGCCGATGAGAACGTTCCCCAGTGTGGCCTTGCCGCTCTTGCCCTGAATGGTCATCGTCGCTGGCTTCGAACTGGCTTCCATAGCGGGCAGGGTGGCCTTCCAGCTGCGGTCCTTTTCGGCAGTGGTGGTGGCCGTCTTACCGGCAAACGTGACTGTGATCTTGTCGCCGGGCGTCGACCAACCCCATACATCAACGGGCTTGGATCGCTGAATGACCATGTTGTTCTGGAAGAGATTATGCACGCGGAATCCATCGGCCGCGGCGGGCGCGTCCTTCTTCGGCAGGGACTCGGCGGCGAAGGCCACCGATACGAGAAACAGTGCGAGGATTCCGGCAAACTGGACGGATCGGGTTCGCAAGATCACGGCCATTCCCTTCGTAATCAGTTGATCGAGTCTGCAGTGAGGAGAAGCCCAGGCCGCACCTGAACGAGCTGAGCGAGTTACTCGATCATGTAGCAGATTCACATCGCAAGTGCAACAGAGGGGGGGACGGAGCGGGGTAGGGGCGGT
>JADHXT010000029.1 GCA_016782825.1 Candidatus Brocadiia bacterium
CATCAAAGTGGGCGAACTCGGCACCGAGCGCGTGAAGGTGCTCCGTGGCGTGAAGGCCACCGAGAAGCCGGGCGGCGAGCTCGACGTGAAGCTGTGATGCATGATTGGAGAATTGATGCGTAACCTGAGCCGTCGGGGATTCCTTCGGTGCGTGGGGGCTGCCGCTGCCACGGCATCAATCCGTCGCGGTAACACAGCCGCCGCCCGCAAGCCCAACATCCTGTTCATCCTCGTCGATGACATGGGCTGGCGCGACGTGGGCTTCATGGGCAGCACCTACTACGAGACGCCGCACATCGACCGCCTCGCCCGCGAGGGCGTCGTGTTCACCAGCGCCTATAGCTGCGGCCCCAACTGCGCGCCCACCCGCGCCTGCCTGATGTCGGGGCAGTACACGCCGCGTCACGGCGTCTACACCGTGGGCTCGGGCGCTCGCGGCTCGGCCAAGCGCCGCAAGCTCGTGCCCGTCGAAAACACGACGACGTTGCGCTCGGACATCGTGACGGTGGCCGAGGCGCTCAAGCCGGCCGGCTACGTGAGCGCGAGCATGGGCAAGTGGCACCTCGGCAACGACCCCGAACTGGGGCCCGTGGGGCAGGGCTTCGACGCGAACGTGGGCGGCACCATCGCCGGCCATCCGCGAAGCTACTTCAGCCCCTACCGCAACGCCAAGCTCGCCGACGGCCCCAAGGGCGAATACCTCACCGACCGCCTCACCGACGAAGCCCTGAAGTTCATCGAGGCAAACCAGAGCCGCCCCTTCTTCCTCTACCTGCCGCATTACGCTGTCCACACCCCCATCCAGGCCAGGAAGGCGCTCGCCGAGAAGTATGCGAAGAAGACGCCGAGCCAAGGCCAGGGCAACGCTACGTATGCCGCGATGATCGAGAGCGTGGACCAGGGCGTGGGGCGCCTGCTCGCGAAGCTCGACGAGCTGAAGCTGGCCGACCGCACCCTCGTGGTCTTCACCTCCGACAACGGCGGCGTCGGCGGCTATCGTGCCTGCGGCATCCAGGGCGGCGAAATCACCTCGCAGGCGCCGCTCAAGGGCGGCAAGGGGATGCTCTACGAGGGTGGCATCCGCGTGCCGCTGGCCGTGCGATGGCCGGGCAGGACGAAGCCCGGCGCCCGATGCGACGTGCCCGTCACCAGCGTGGACTTTTATCCCACGCTGCTCGAGGTGGCTGCCGCCAAGCGTCCCGACCAGCCCCTGGACGGCGAGAGCATCGTGCCGCTGCTCGCCGGCTCGGGCACGCTGAAGCGCGACGCCATCTACTGGCATTTCCCCGCCTACCTCCAGGGAGGCGGCGGCACGTGGCGCACCACACCCGCCGGCGTCATTCGCCAGGGCGACTGGAAACTCCATGAGTTCTTCGAGGACGGGCGGCTCGAGCTCTACAATCTGAAAGAGGACCTCGGCGAGACCACCGACCTCGCCACCCGGCACGCGGACAAGGCGCGCGCGTTGCAGGCCAAGCTGGCGGCGTGGCGCCGGGAGTTGCGCGCGCCCGTGCCGACGGAGCGCAACCCGGCCTACGACCCACAGGCCAGGCCCGCCGGGCGGCGTGAAACTCGCCGAAATCCGTGAGATTCGGGGTGTCGGTTTATGAACCCTGGTGTCGTTTTGTGACACTCGCCGAGCCGCGCGGCGGTCGTGGGTGTAAATGCCTGCTGTGCCTATACCTAAGCTTGGAGGAAGCTCGTGAACCGCAGGACGATCGGCAGAGCACCGACGCTGCTTGCACTCGTGGTGGCGCTGGGCGCGCAGCGGGCGCAGGCAGCGGCCCCCGCAGCGGAGCGCCCGCCGATGGACGCCCGCCGACGCACGCCCATCGTGGTGGCCGTGGAAAAGTCCAGCCCCGCCGTGGTCAACATCAGCACCGAGCAGATCATCACGCGGCGGAGCGACCCGTTCTACTCCTTCCGTGCCCCCTTCTCCGACGAGTTCTTCCGCGAGTATTTCAGCCACTTCGGCGCGCCGCAGGAGCAGCGGAGCTCGAGCCTCGGTTCCGGCGTGGTCGTCGACCCCGAGGGCTACGTGGTGACCAACGAGCACGTGGTGCACCGGGCCTCGAAGATCCATCTCACCCTGTCCGACGGCACGAAGCTGGAGGGCCGCCTGCTGTCGTCCGACGTGGAGAGCGACCTGGCTCTCATCAAGATCGACGGTAAGAAGCCGCTCCCTGCGGTGCCCATGGGACGGTCGGACGACTTGATGATTGGCGAAACTGCGATCGCGCTGGGCAACCCCTTCGGCCTGGAAAGCTCCGTCACCACCGGCGTAGTGAGCGCCAAGAACCGCTCGGTGATGCTCCGTGGCCAGGAGGCCTATGCCGGCCTCATCCAGACCGATGCCGCCATCAACCCCGGCAACAGCGGCGGCGCGCTGGTGAACATCAACGGCGAGTTGATCGGCATCAACGTGGCCATCCACTCCCAGGCCGAGGGCATCGGCTTCGCCATCCCGGTCGACCGGGTGCGCGCGGTGCTCAACGCGCTGTTCAACTACCGCGTGATCCAGAAGACCTACCTGGGCATCAAGACCCGCGACATCACTGCCGAGGGCAAGGCCCGCTACAAGGTGGCGGCCGACAGCGGCGCCCTGATCACCGGAGTGGACGCGGGTGGCCCCGCCGCACAGCAGAAGATGGCCACCGGCGACGTGATCACGGCCCTCGATGGGCATGCCGTGGCCGATAAGCTCTCCTTCTGCAAGCGCATGCTCCACAAGCAGGCGGGCGACACGGTGGTGTTGCGGGTGCAACGCAGGGACGCCACGCAGACGCTTCGGCTCAAGGTGGCCGCTGTGCCCAGGCCATCGGGCACGCAACTGGCCCGAAGCAAGCTGGGGCTCACGCTCCAGGAGGTGACGCCGGCGCTCGCCCGAAGCTTCGGCCTGCGGCAGGCCGTGGGCCTGCTCGTGACGGCGATGGAGCAGGGCGGGCCGGCCGATCAGGCGGGCCTGAAGCGGGGCGACATCATCGTGCGATTCGGCCCGCTGGCCATCAATTCCCTCGAGCGCCTGGCCATCGTGCTCGAACAGGCGGACCGCACGCAGGTGAGCCTGGTGCTGGTGCGGCGGGGGCGGCTGTATCGAGCCGTGCTGGCCACTCGGTGAGGCATGAGGGTGGTGTCCGAGCCTGTACTGACGCAAGAGCCTATCCTGCATGTACTTAGGGAATGCGCGATCTGCATGCCCGTCCCCATCCGCATCGCGCGAGGCCGGATAGGGGAAAAAGTGTTCGCATATACACTTGACTCCACGGAATTACGGGTTATTATTGAAAGGCTCACTTGTTTCGCGAACAGGGGTTCCCATGTGACGGGGCGCCCGTGGAGCATCGTATTGGCATGGGTCCCCGGGGGATGAGTATCGTCTGTGGCTGGTCGAATACCCGACGACGTCATCGAAAATGTCAAGCGGGCCGCTGACATTGCGGACATTGTCTCGCGGTACGTCGAATTGAAGAAGGCAGGGCGCACCTTCAAGGCGCTCTGCCCGTTCCATCAGGAGAAGACCCCGTCGTTCACGGTGAACCCCGGCCGGCAGATTTTCAAGTGCTTCGGCTGTGGGAAAGGCGGCGACGTGTTTTCATTTGTCGCTGAGCACGAGCACGTGGACTTCGCAGAATCCGTCCGCATCGTGGCAGGGATCGTCGGCGTGACGATTCCCGAGCAGCGAGGAGGGCAGGGCGGGCCGAGCAAGGAGACCAAGACCCGGCTGTATCAGCTTCAGGCCTGGGCCGCAGCCTTTTTCGTGCGGTGGCTCAACGAGCGGCCCGAAGGCGAGGCCGCTCGGCAGTATCTGGCCGGCCGCGGCTTCGACAAGCAAACGCTGGACGCGTGGAGTGTCGGCTACGCGCCGGATTCGTGGGATGCCCTGAACCGGGCGGCCCTTCAGGCCGGCTACACCGACGCCGAGTTGCTGGCCTCTGGCCTCGTGAGCCGCAAGGAAGGCAGCAGCCACTACTACGACCGATTCCGCAACCGCGTCATGTTCCCCATCTGGGACCTCCAGGGGCGGGAGATCGGTTTCGGAGCGCGGGCGCTGGGCGACGACGAGGTGAAGTACCTCAACTCGCCCGAGACGCCGTTGTTTCACAAGAGCCGCACCCTGTACGGGCTCGACAAGGCACGCGACGCCGTGGAGACCGCACGGCGCATCGTGGTCACCGAGGGCTACACCGATGCCCTCATGTGCCACCAGCAAGGGGTGCCGCTGGCCGTGGCCACGCTGGGGACGGCACTGACGCGCGAGCACGTCCGCGAGTTGCGGCGGTTTGCCGACACCGTGGTGCTCGTCTTCGACGCCGACCAAGCGGGCGAAAACGCGGTGGACCGCAGCCTCGAGGTGTTTGCCGACTCCGACCTCGACGTGCGGGTGGTCACCGTGGCCGAAGGCATGGACCCGTGCGAGTTTCTTCTCGAGCACGGGGCCGCGGCCTTTCTTAAGCTCATCGAGGGTGCCCCTGGCATCTTCGAGACCAAGCTGGGATTCGCCAGCCGCAGATTTGGCACCGACACGGTGAGCGGCCGCGCGCGTGCCCTGGACGACGTGCTGGCCAGCATCGTGCTCGTGTCCAACGCGGCCAAGGCCGACCTGCTGCTCCAGGAGGTCGCGGCGCATCTCGGCGTGGACGTGGCGGCGGCGCGTCGGCGCCTGCACGAGCGACAGTCGCGCGCACGCACGCCCAAGGCGGCACGACGCGAGGTGCGGCCAGAAGTGCCCCTCGACCCCGTGGAGCGGGGCGTGGTGGAGGCCGTGATCGCGGCGTCCGAACTCGTGCCGTGCGTGCTCGACCGCGTGTCGCTCGACGATTTCGCCGACGACCGCGTGCGCCGCATCCTCCAGGAGTGCATCGACCTGTACGACTGCGAGGGAGAGATCACCGTCGCCGCCCTCACGGCGCGGCTCCAGGACCCGGAACTGGCGAGTCTGCTGGCCGACATCGCGAGCGACGAGGTGGACAGCGCCACCTGGGAACACTGGCTCCAGGATTGCCTGTGCCGGATCGAAGAACGCAAACATCACGCGCAGGAGCGTGGGCTTCGCACCCGCGCCACACAGGACGCGCAAGACTACGACCGCGATGCCCTGGCGGCCATCTACGAGCAGCACCGCCGGCGCGCGGGCGATACCGACGATGCCGAGCCCGACTCCGAGTGAACGAGGCACCCGAGGAGACTACCCCACATGGCCAAGATTGAGGCGTGCATCAAGCTCCTGATCCAGAGCGGCAAAGAGAAGGGCTTCGTCACCTACGAAGAACTCAACGAAATCCTGCCCGAAGATACCATCGCGCCCGAGAAGATCGACAAGATCCTCATGACCCTCGACGAGCTGGGCATCGACATCGTCGAGGAAGCCGACGAGGTCGAAGAAGCCAAAGACGACGCCGAGGAAGCCGAAGATGAAGTGGTGCAGGACCGCATCGACGACCCCGTGCGCATGTACCTCACCCAGATGGGCGAAATCCCGCTGCTCAGCCGCGCCGAGGAAATCGCCCTCGCCAAGAAGATCGAGGTGACCCGCAAGCGCTACCGCAGCAAGGTGCTCGAATCCGACCAGTCCATGCGCTCGGCCATCAAGATCCTCGAGGGCGTGGAAAGCGGCGAGCTGCCCTTCGACCGCACGCTCCGCATCTCCTCCGCACTCGAGATCGACCGCGAGGACATTCTGCGCCTGCTCCCGATCAATCTGGCCACCCTCTACAGGCTCCTCGAACGCAACCGCGAGGACTGGCGCGCCGCACGGCGCCACGGCGTGTTGCCCGAAGAGCGCAACGCCCTCCTCAAGAGCATCCGCTCCCGACGCCGCAAAGGCGTGGCGCTCATCGAAGAGCTCAGCATCAACATCGACCGCATCCAGCCGATGATGCACGCGCTGCACAAGATGCACAAGCGCATGCAGGAGCGCGCGTCCGAGGCCCAGCGGCTGCGGCAGATCGTCGGCGAGAACGACGCTCGCGTGGCCGCGTGCGACGAGGACCTCGGGCAGATCGAGGAAAAATGCCTCGAGGACCGCGAGCAAGTCGGCCGCCGCATCCGCACCATCGAAGAGCGGTTCATGGAATACGAGCAGGCCAAGCGCAAGCTCTCCGGCGGCAACCTGCGCCTCGTGGTGTCCATCGCCAAGAAATACCGCAACCGCGGCCTCTCCTTCCTCGACCTCATCCAGGAAGGCAATACGGGCCTGATGAAGGCCGTCGAGAAATACGAATACCGCCGCGGCTACAAGTTCTCCACCTATGCCACGTGGTGGATCCGCCAGGCCATCACCCGCTCCATCGCCGACCAGGCCCGCACCATCCGCATCCCCGTGCACATGATGGAAACCATGAGCAAGCTGCGCAACATCTCCAAGCGCCTGGTGCAGGACTACGGGCGCGAGCCCACGGTGGACGAGATCGCTGCCGAGGCCGACATCTCCGTGGACGAGGCGCGCCGCGTGCTCAAGATCTCCAAGCACCCCATCAGCCTCGACCGCCCCATCGGCGAAAGCGAGGACAGCTATTTCGGCGACTTCATCGAAGACGAAACCGCCGAAAACCCCATCATGGCCGCCACCCATGGCATGCTCAAAGACAAGATCCACCAAGTGCTCGACACGCTCACCTACCGCGAGCGTGAGATCATCAAGCTTCGATACGGCATCGGCGACGGCTACACCTACACTCTCGAGGAAGTCGGCCGCCGGTTCCGTGTGACCCGCGAACGCGTCCGCCAGATCGAAACCAAGGCCATCCGAAAGCTCCAGCACCCCATCCGGAGCCGCAAGCTGGAAGGCTTCATGGAGGACGCAACGAAATAGAGAGCCCACAGGAGGCAGAATGCCGAACGCCCCAGCCCTGGAAGCGTTGCTCGCGCTTCATCGTATCGATAGCCGCATTGACAAGCTCGAGAAACAGAAGAAGCTGCTGCCCGCTTCGTTGCGACGCATCCGCGAGCGGCTGGACCGGCAGCAGGAGTTGCTGGCGGCCAAGCGCGAAGCGGTGAAGAAGCTCCGCGCCGACACCCACAGCAAGGAGGTGTTGCTGCGCGCCGCCGAGGAGGAAGCCGAGGCGTACAAGGTCAAGCTCAACACGGCCTCTTCGAACAAAGAATACACCGCGCTCCAACACGAGATCACCGACAAGCGCGTCGAGGCGTCCAAGATCGAGGACCAGGTGCTCGCCGCCATGGCCGACGTGGACGCGCTGCAAGCCGCGATCAAACAGATCGACGAGGCCGTGGCGCAGATCCAGCACGAATACGATCAGGAATCGGGCAAGGCAGACCGAGCGGCCGGCGCGCTCGACCAGCAGCTCGAAGGCCTCCAGGGCGAGCGGCGCACGGCCTGCGAGGCGGTGGATCCGGCGCTCCTCGAGGAGTACCAGCGGATCGCCGCCAAGAAGGGTGCGTCGGCCCTGGCACTCGTGACCGGCGAGGTGTGCCAGGGCTGCTTCATGCAGCTCCCCCCACAGCTCGCCCACACCGTGGTGGCCGGCACCACGATCGTGCACTGCCCCAGTTGCTCGCGGATCCTCTACGCGCCGTAGGGCAGGGGGAGGAGACGCGTGACGCGTGACGCGTGATTGGATGAAGAGGCCTTTGCAGGCGGGGCGTCTCTGTGGCCTGCGTAGCTGCTCGAGAGGCAGAGCAGATCATCACGAATGGACGAATCGGACGAATGAAGAGAGTGGACAGGGCTCAGAGAAGAGAAATCCGTTCGTGGTGGCAGATCGTGTCTTTGCTGGCCTTCCTGGCTTCCACCCAAGCTCCTTTCTTATTCGCGCGATTCGTCCATTCGTGCCATTTGTGATTCGCCTTTGCTTCTCCCCGTGGTGGATCGGCTGTGCATAGCGGCAAGCGCGCGAATCTGCTAGAATGCCATCAGGGAGTGCGGGGAAGCACTGCTCCTGTCCGAGGGAACGCAGACGACGAGGAAGCTGGACCATGAGCGATGATGTGAACGCCACGATCCGCTCGCTGGCGACGGGCGTGAAGGCCGCATCGGTGGAGATGGCCAAGGCTTCGTCGGCCGTCAAGGATGCCGCCTTGCTGGCCATGGCCGAAGCCATCGAGGCCGACGCCGCGATCCTCAAGGCCGAGAATGCGCTCGACCTCGCGGCGGGCAGAGCGGCCGGCCTCTCCGACGCGCTCCTCGACCGTCTGACCCTCACCGATGCCCGCATCGCCGGCATGGCCGACGGCCTCCGCCAGGTGGCCGCGCTGCCCGACCCCGTGGGCGCCATCATGAGCGGCTGGACCCGCCCCAACGGCCTGCGCATCGCCAAGGTGCGGGTGCCCCTCGGCGTGGTGGTCATCATCTACGAAAGCCGCCCCAACGTGACGGCCGACGCGGCCGCGCTGTGCATCAAGAGCGGCAACGGGGTGATCCTTCGCGGCGGCAAGGAAGCCATCCGCTCCAACGTGGCGATCTGGAAGGGGCTGGGGCGGGGCCTGGCCGCGGCCGGCCTGCCCGCCGACGCCATCGGCCTGGTGGAGACCACCGACCGCGCGGCCATCGGCGTGCTGTGCACCGCCGACGACCTGGTGGACGTGATCATCCCCCGCGGAGGCGAGGGCCTCATCCGCTACGTGGTGCAGAATGCCACCGTGCCCGTCATCAAGCACTACAAGGGCACCTGCCACGTGTATGTGGACGCCGCCGCCGACCTGGAAATGGCCGAGCGCATCTGCCTCAACGCCAAGTGTCAGCGCCCCGGCGTGTGCAACGCCATGGAAACGATGCTCGTGCACGAGGCCGTGGCGGAGGACTTCCTGCCGCGCATGCTCGCGCGGTTCCAGGAAGCGGGCGTGGAGATTCGCGGCTGCGAGCGCACGCGGCAGATCGTGCCCGACGGCGTGGTGGTGGCCACCGAGGCCGACTGGCCCGAGGAATACCTCGACCTGATCCTCGCCGTGCGCGTGGTGGGCAGCACCGACGAGGCGATCCGCCACATCGCCACCCATGGCTCCGGCCACACCGAGGCCATCGTGACCACCGACGTGCGCGAGGCCGACAGGTTCACCCAGGGCGTGGACAGCGCGGCGGTGTTTGTGAACGCCTCGACGCGGTTCACCGACGGCTTCGAGTTCGGCCTCGGCGCCGAGATCGGCATCAGCACGGACAAGCTGCACGCCCGCGGCCCGATGGGCATCGAGGAACTCACCACCTACAAGTTCGTCGTCCACGGCGACGGGCAGCTTCGGGAGTAGCCCGCGCGGCCGCATCCGCCACCCGACATGCGAAGAGCCGCGCGTTGGCCTCGGCCGGCGCGCGGCTCTTGTATGGGCACGCAAACGGTGCGGGTCAGCCGGACTCGGCGGCGAGCTCGGGGGACACGTCGAGGTTGGTGTAGACGTTTTGCACGTCGTCGTGGTCGTCGAGCTCCTCGAGCAGGGCGAGGGCTCTGCGGGCGATGGCACCGTCGACGGTCACGAGGTTCTGCGGCAGCATGGTGAGTTCGGCGACATCGGGCTCGAGTTCCTTGTCGAGGATGGCCTGCCTCACGACGGAGAAGTCGCTGGGCGAGGTGGTGATCTCATAGCTGTCTTCGGTGCGGGCCAGGTCGTCGGCGCCGGCTTCGAGCACGATCTCCATGAGCTCGTCTTCGTCGATGGCGTCGGCCGGGAGCGTGATGAGGCCCTTGGCCTCGAACATCCAGGCCACGGAGCCTTCCATGTTGCCGCCTCTCTGGGAGAAGATCTTGCGCAGCTCGGCGGCGGTGCGGTTGCGGTTGTCGGTGAGGATGTCGAGGAGGATGGCGACGCCGCCGGGGCCGTAGCCTTCGTAGGGGACGCGGTCGTAGGTGACGCCGGGGATTTCGCCGGAGCCGCTCTTGATGGCGCGCTCGATATTGCTGTTGGGCACGCTGAAGCTCTTGGCCTTGTCGATGGCGGTGCGGAGCCCGAGGTTGGCGTCGGGGTTGCCGCCGCCGGCTCGTGCGGCGACGATGATTTCCTTGGCGAGGCGCGAGAAGAGCTTGCCGCGCTTGGCGTCGACGACGGCCTTCTTGTGCTTGATGCCCGCCCAGTGGGAGTGGCCTGACATCGTGCCCTCCTTTGGCTACTTGGTGGTGTTGGCGTTGGCTTGTTTCTTCGGGGGCGCCGCCGGGGCGGGCCCGCCCTTGGGTTCGGGGGGGGCCTGGGGTGTGGGCGGGGCCTTGTGCTTCTGGAGTTTTTGCCGCACGCTGGGGATGTCGGGGTCCTGGGCGAGCGCTCGGGCCCAGGCCTCGCGGGCCTTGTCGATCTGGCCGAGCTTGAGGAAGGCGTCGCCGAGGTGGTCGCGGATGACGGCGTCCTCTTCGTAGCGGAGCGCGCGGGAGAGCAGGTCGCGTGCTTTCTCGAGCTGGCCTTGCTGGTAGTAGGCCCACCCGAGGCTGTCGAGGTAGGCTCCGTTGAGCGGCTCGTAGTGGAGGGCCTTCTGCACGAGGGCGATGGCTTCGTCGAGCTTCTTGCCCTGCTCGGCATAGAAGTAGCCGAGGTGGTTGCACACGTCGGGGCTGTCGGGCTTGCGGCGGTGCTCGTCGAGGAGCACGCGCTCGCATTCGGCATACTGCTTCATTTCCTCGTGTACGGAGGCGAGGAAGAGGCGGTAGCTGGCGCGCTTGCCCGGCGGGGCGATGGCGATGGCCTTGGCAATGGTGGCGATGGCCTTGGCGTGCTGCTTCTCGCCGGCCTGGAGCGAGGCGAGGTCGCGCAGCATCTCGGCCTTGTAGGCGGGGGTGCCGCGGCTCTCCTTCTCGAGGGTGTTCAGCGTGCTCTCGAGGATGCGGATGGCGCGCGGCTTGTTCTTGCGGCCGAGCTCGGCCTGGCCCGAGCGGGCCTGTGCCACGCCGAGGCGATAGATGAACGCGGCGGCCTCGGGGCTGCTGGGGTCGTCGAAGCCGGCGATGTAGCTCTGGTAGTGGGCCGCGGCGCGCTTCCAGTCGGCCTGCACCTGGTAGGCCTGAGCGAGGCCCAGGTGGTAGGCGTGGCGCTTGGGGTTCAGGGCGAGGGCGTCGAGGAAGTGCTCGACGGCGCGCTGGGGCTGATTGCGGCGCAGCGCGAGTTGGCCGAGCTCCAGCTTGACGGCGGCCTTGGCCTCGTCGGCCTGCACGGCGCGGTAGGCGCGGTCGAGGATGTCGATGGCCGCCTGACGCGAGCCAGTGGCGCGGCCCATCTCGCCGAGCACTTCCTGGCATTCCGCCAGCTCGATGAAGGCTCCGGCCGCGGCGAGGGAGTTGGGGTCGTCCTTGAGGAAGGCGCGGTAGGTGTCGGCGGCTTGCTTCCACTGCTGGACGCGCTTCTGGGCGGCGGCCACGAGGAGGGCCTTCTTGGAGTCCTTGGGGTCGAGCTGGCGCGTGACGAGCAAGTATTCGAGGGCTTTTTCGGGCTTGTCGTCGGCGTAGTAGAGCTCGGCGAGGAGGAGATGGAGCTGCGCGTCGCTGAGGGCCTTGGTGGGCTTGCCCACGGCGTGGAGGGCGAGGTCGAAGGCCTGCTTCTTGCGGCGGGCCGCCAGCGTGGCTTCACCGGCTTGGTGGTAGAGCTCGCCGAGCTGGTAGATGACCTCGGCGTCCTTGGTCTCGATGGTCTTGGCGTTGAGGTATTTCTCGATGACGGCGGCGGCCTGCTTCCACTGCTGGAGCTCGATGTGGGCATCGGCGATGCGGCGGCGCAAGTCGCGGCGCGTGGGGTCGGTGGCCATGGCCTTGCGGTAGGCGGCGATGGCCTGGGGCATCTGCATGTGCTTGGTGTAGAGAGTGGCCAGGCGGACAAAGGCGTCGGCGGTGGGGGCCTTGTGGCCCTTGAGGATGCGCTCGCGCCATTCGATGGCTTTGGCGTAGTTGCCGAGCTGCTCGTGGTATTCGGCCACAAACTCTCGCTGGCGCAGGGCTCGCGGCGTGTCGGCCTGGGCGGCGATCTCGAGCTGGCGAAGCATGTCCTGGCGCCGGCCGGCGGCGCGATAGGCCATGGCCAGCACCTCGCGCAGGTCGGGGTCGGGGTCTTTGGCCAGGGCGGCTTCGTGGTGCTTGATGGCCGCGTCGCGGTCTTTCTTGGCGAGCTGGTCGTAGGCGCGGGCCACATCGGGCGCCGTGGCCTTGGTGGGGGAGGCCCGGCGGATGGCGTGGCGGAAGTTATCGAGTGCTTTGGCGTAGTTGCCCGTCTTGAGGCACAGGCCGCCGAGGGCCAGGTAGATGCCGGTGCTGCGGTAGCCGCATTCGAGATGGTATTCGTACCACTGGATGGCCTTGTCGTAGTCGCCGGCGCGCTCGTGGATCCAGGCGAGGCGGCGCAGCAGGCTTTCGTGTGCCCGGGGGCGGATGGCGGCGCGGGCGGCGCGTTCGAGCGCCTGGAGCGATTCGTCCCGCCGCCGCAGCGCCACGTAGGCGAAGGCCAGCGATTCGTGGCCGGGGCCATACTCGGGCTGGATCTTGAGGGCCTGTTGCAGGACGTCCACGGCCCTCGGGTGGTCGCCCTTCAGGCGGTAGCAGGTGCCGATCTCGAAGAGGATGGCGGCGGACCGTTTGTCGAGCGCCCGCGCCTGCTCGAGGACGGCGATGGCCTCGGCGTACTTCTTCTGGTACTGGAGGCGCAGGCCCTGGGCGTAGAGCACGTAGGCCTTGGGGGAGACGCGGCGCGTGGCCCAGCCGTCGTCGGGTGGCGCGGCGGCGCGGGCGGCGGGCGGCACCAGGCTGGCGCACAGACACAGCAGGAAACACACGACAGGGGAGCGGCGCACGCGACAGTCTCCTGGGTGACTACGGGATGATCTTGTTGAGCGGCAGCTCGATGATGCCCTCGGCGCCGGCGCGCTTGAGGTCGGGGATGATGCGGCGGACGACGCTTTCGTCCACCACGGTCTCGAGGGCGTACCAGCCGGTGCCGGCCAAGGGCGACAGAGTGGGCTGGCGGAGGGCCGGCACGATGGCCTTCACGGCCTCCACGTTTTCCTCGGCCACGTTGAGCTTGAGCAGCACCTTCTCGCGGGCCGCGATGGCGCCCTGGAGGAGCATGTGAATGGACTCGATCTTGGCACGCTTCTCGGCGTCCTGCCAAGCGGCCTTGTTGGCGACGAGCACCGTGACGGATTCCATCACGGTGTCGATGATGCGCAGCTTGTTGGCGCGCAGGCTCGAGCCCGTTTCGGTGAGCTCCACGATGGCGTCCACGAGGCCCGCCTTGGCCTCGGTGGCCCCCCAGGAAAACTCGACCCGGGCCTCCACGCCCTGGCTGGCGAGGTACTTGCGCGTGGTGTTCACCAGCTCGGTGGCGATGAGCTTGCCGTCGAGCTCCTTGGCGTTCTGTACCCCTGATGCCTCGGGCACGGCGAGCACCCACCGCACGGGGGTCAT
The DNA here is from genome assembly GCA_016782825.1 of Candidatus Brocadiia bacterium. GTDB lineage: Bacteria > Planctomycetota > PUPC01 > DSUN01 > DSUN01 > BS750m-G60. The sequence goes on from JADHXT010000029.1 coordinate 13,320, forward strand.
GCGCTGCTTGGCGTAGATCAGCTCGCCCACTTCCACCACGTCGGCATCGTTTTCCACCACCCAGTCGCGGCCCGTGAGGCCGGCATCGAGCACGCCGTCCTGCACGTAGCGGGCCATCTCCTGGGCGCGGAACAGCACGAGGTCGAGTTCGGGATCGTCCGTGGACGGGAAGTAGGAGCGGCTGCTGCACGAGATGGGGAAGCCTGCCTTGCCCAGGAGGGCAAAGGTGGCTTCCTGGAGGCTTCCTTTGGGCAAGCCGAGGACGAGCTTCATGGCGTTCCTTCGTGGTCTGGGACTTGCTTGGCGCAGGGGCTACTCACCCCCTGCAAGTCCACTATGGTACCAGTTTGAGGGCGGTCAGGCAAATTACCTTTGCCGTGATCGCCCGGGCAGCGAAGGGGACGGCTACGCCTCGTCGGGCTTGTCGTCGGGCGGATGGAGGCTATGCTGGGCCTCCAAGATGGCGTCGGCACAGTCCTCGAGTTCCGTGGGCGTCAGGTGCCGCGGCGGCACGTAGTCGGGCAGGCCGCGCACGTAGGGGCAGTCGGCAGGGAACAGGCCCATGCGGATGCCCATGTCGATGGTGAGGCATTGCGGGTTGAGCTCGTCGCGGCGGTCGTAGATGGTGCACAGGCGGGTGTCTTCGTCGAGATGGGGGCAGGGAAAGGGGGTGTAGACCACCTCGCCGTCGAGGATGATCTTGGCGTAGCAGCAGCGCCCGCACTTCTCGCACAACTTCGGGTCGGCCATCGGGGGCGGAATCCTGCAATCGGCGGGTCACGGCTGGCCGGGCCACGCCGCGCGGCGGGCGATGATGAAGGTGGGCACGGTGTTGAGCGAGACGAGGAACGCGCCGCCTTCGGCGCGCACCGTCTTCGGGGCCTGGCCGCGTTGGATCACCCGCGCGGACGTGGCACGCAGGCGGAGCTGCACCACCTCCTCGCCGGCCAGCTTGTAGGCGGCATAGATGTCCGTGCGGTCCTTGCGGAACAGGTGCACCACGGCGTCGGAGCCCTGCACGCGCAGGCGTGCCACGGGCGTGGCGCCGTCCAGCGGGCCGAGCCAGGCGGCCAGCCGCGTCTGTTGCTCGGCCAGGGCGCCCACGAGGGGGTCGAAGACGGCTTCGTAGCTGGTGCCCCGCATCCGTTCTGCGGTCTGGCTCACCAGGCGTTGTGCGGTCTCAACCTTGCCCGCGGCCATGAGCAGGCGGGGCAGGGCCTGCGCGGGTTCGGCGAGGGCGGCGTGGGTGCCGAGTGCCCCTTCCTGGGCGCTGGCCAGTCCGCCCACCAGGCCGCGGAAGCGGTAGAAGGCGCTCACGATGCGGTGGGCGCGGCTGGTGGCCGTGGCCGATTCGAAGAGGGGGTCTTCCCACGGTGGGGCCACGCTGCGAAGCGCCGCCTGCACGGTCTTCTGGATGGGCTCGAGGCGGCGGGCCACGTCGCGAAGCTGCCGCACTTGTTTCTTGAGCGCCTCGTTCTGCTTCAGCATGGCGGGCTGGGTGGCTCGGGCCTTGAGGGCGGCCCAGTCGCACGCCAAGTCGGCCTCCTCCAACGGCGCGGCGAGGGCAGGGCCGAGGCCGAGCGGCTCGGGGAGAGCGGCGAGGAGGTCGGAATCGAGCTTGTCCACGGCCAGCATGGCGTTGGCGAGGTCGTCCACGGCGTCGCCCTTGGCGAGGGTGGCCGCCCAGCTACGCCAGTAGGCCTTGGGGGTGAGCGACGCATCCCAGGCGAGCTTGGCGAGGAAGCTGGCGCGGGAGGTCGAGCCGCGCGAGTAGGGCACGGAGAGCTCCGTGGCTTTCTGGCGCAGCAGCCGGGCGCCGGCCTCCGCGGCCTCGTCCACGCGGGGCATGGCGAAGCGGTCGCCGGGGTCTTCCAACACGTCGATGCGCTCGCCCGTCGTGCCGGCGGCCACCGGCCCGAGGCACCCGGGCGGCGCGACCCTGTGCAGCACGCCCTTGGCGTCGCGTCGGGCGAAGGTGACGTCGAGGCCGCGACGGTGGGCATATGCGGCGAGCACGCACAGGCCGCGCTGATGGGCGAGATAGGCTTCGGCAAGGCAGGTGTGGGGCCCCACGTCGAAGGGGAACACGGCGCTGCGCGATTCCCCCTGTGCGTAGTCGAACGTGGCGTCGAGCCCGTCGAGGGGGAACACCACTTGGTTGTAGCGGTTCTTGGCGGCGAGGTCGAAAAGGGTGAGCCAGCGATACTGCGACCACCGCGACGTGCCGAGCGGCGGGCGGCCCGTGGCCACGAGGCGCCGCTGGGCGAACAGCGGCGTGCGGGCCTCGTCCACGTCCACCAGACGGAGCGTGCCCCGCGCCGGCAGGCGCGCGCCTTGCATCGTGAAGCGCATGCCGTAGTGCTCGAGCAAGCCGTATGCGCCGTGCATGATGCCCCGAGGCGAGTTGGCGGTCACCAGGAGCGCCGGGCGGCCCTGGTGCGACAGGCGGCGGAGCAGGTAGCCCTCGGCACCGAGGGTCTTGAGGCGGCCTTCGAGCCTGGCCGACAGCACGAGCGCCGCGGCCACGGGGTTCTGGGCGGCGGTGCCCACAACGAGGAGCGGGATGCCGGGGGGCAGCGGCTCGGCGGCGTCGGGCTCGCGGGGGCCGATGTTGGCGTCGGTGAACTGCTGGAGGTAGGAGCGCAGCTCCAGCGCGGCGAATCGCTCGAGCTCCGCGTCGGGGCGGTCGGCGGAGAGGCAGAGCAGGGCGGTGGCCGGCGGGGTGAACTGGTAGCCCCAGTCGAGCAGCGGCTCGCCGGGGTCATCGAGCCACTGGCCGAGGTCCACGTCCACCGTGGCGCCGTCGGCGAAGCGGAGCGTCAGGCGGCGTGTGTCGGGCGGCCAGTCGCGCCAGTCGGGCTCCTCGCCGGCGTAGAGTTGCAGCCGCTGCTGCACGGCTTTGCCCGGCGGCACCGGCCCCACGGCCGCGGTGGCGCGCTGCTTGCCGAAACGCAGGTCGAAAGTGGCACTGGCGGGTTCGCCGCGGTAGTTCTCGATGTGCGCCGTTGCCCAG
>JADHXT010000030.1 GCA_016782825.1 Candidatus Brocadiia bacterium
ATCTCGCCCGCACCGCCGCGCTCCAGAAGCAGATGGACGGCCTCCTCGCCCGCATCGGCAGCGACGCCAGCGCGCTGGCCGGTCTGCTGAGCCTGCGCGACGCCGTGACCACGGCCGGCCGCGAGATTCTGCTGGCCAATCCCGTGCTCGACTTCCAGAAGCTGCTCCTCATCCGCGGCGGACCGGGCTTCTCGTCCAACTGGGGCGGCATGAACCGCCTGGGCAACGAGCTGGTCGTCCTGTCGCCCGTCCGCCCCGACGGGGAGATCAAGACGATCCACAAGGCCGGCGGTATTGGCGACTCGAAGCTCAGCTTCGACGGCAAGCGGGTGCTCTTCTCCGACGGCCGGCGGATCCAGGAGATCAACGTCGACGGCACCGGCCTGCGGCACATCTCGCCCGAGCTGGAGGAGCACGTCTACCACTACGACCCCTGCTACCTGCCCAACGGCAAGATCGTGTTCGTCTCCACCGCCTGCGAGCAGGCCGTGCCGTGCACCGGCGGCTGGCATGTGGGCAACCTCCATGTGATGGACGCCGATGGCAGGAACGAGCGGCGCCTCACCTACGATCAGGACCACGACTGGAACCCCTCCGTCCTCAACAGCGGCCGCGTCATCTACACCCGCTGGGAATACACCGACACGCCGCACTACTTCAGCCGCCTGCTGTTCCACATGAACCCCGACGGCACCGAGCAGATGGAATACTACGGCAGCGGCTCCTACTGGCCCAACGCCATGTACTGGGCCAAGCCCATCCCCGGCCATCCCACGAAGACCGTGTGCGTGGTGTCCGGCCACCACGGCGTGGCGCGCATGGGCGAGCTCATCATCCTCGACCCCGCGCGGGGCCGCCACGAGGCCGATGGCGTGGTGCAGCGCATCCCCGGCCGAGGCAGGAAGGTGGAGCCGGTGATCGTCGACGGGCTGGTGATGGACGAGTGGCCCCGCTTCGCCACGCCCTATCCGCTGGCCGAGCCCGGCACCCACAGGGGCGCCGGCAAGTACTTCCTCGCCGCCGTCAAGATGACCCCACACTCGCCGTGGGGACTCTACCTGGTGGACGTGTTCGACAACATGACCCCGCTGCTCATGGGCGGCTACTCGAATCCCATCCCGCTCCGCCCGCGTCCGCGGCCGCCCGTCATCCCGTCGAAGGTGGACCTCGCACGGAAGGACGCCGTGGTCTACATGGTGGACGTGTATGAAGGCGCTGGGATCAAGGGCTTCCCGCGGGGCACGGTCAAGGCGTTGCGCATCGGCTCGCACCACTACCGCTACGGTGGCAACGGCGACACCCGCGCCGCGTCCTACGAGGGCGGCTGGGACGTGAAGACGATCCTGGGCACCGTGCCCGTCCACGCGGACGGCTCGGCCTACTTCCGCATCCCCGCAAACACGCCCATCTTCTTGCAGCCCCTCGATGCCGAGGGCAAGGCGCAGCAGACGATGCGAAGCTGGTTCGTCGGCATGCCCGGCGAGGTGGTGTCGTGCGTCGGATGCCACGAGCAGCAGAACTCCGTGCCGCCAAACAGCCTGCCCCTGGCGGCCCTGCGCGACCCCGCGGCCATCACGCCCTGGCACGGCCCCGCACGCGGCTTCAGCTTCGACCGCGAAGTGCAGCCCGTGCTCGACCGCCGGTGCGCCGGCTGTCACGATGGTCAACCACGCAAGGACGGGCGGCAGCTCCCCGACTTCCGCGCCAAGCGCCGTCACAAGGATTTCAAGGGCAACTACAGCCCTGCTTACATGGCGCTGCACCCCTTCGTTCGTCGGGCAGGCTACGAAGCCGACTACCACATGCCCGCTCCAGCCGAATGGGGCGCCGAGACTGGCGTGCTGGTGCAAATGCTCAAGAAGGGGCACCACAACGTGCGCCTCACGGCCGAGGAGTGGGGCCGCCTGTATGCGTGGATCGACTTCAACGTTCCCTATGCCGCCAACTGGGGCGAGAGCCATCGTCCCCCCGACCCCGAGCAGGTGGCGCGGCGCGTGAAGTACAAGAAGCTGCTGGCCAACATCGACGACCGCGACGAGGAGCCCCTGCCGCTGCCGCCCGTCGCCAAGTTCGAGGCGCCGGCACCCGAGTCGGCACGTCCCGCCCCTGCGAAGCTCGACGGCTGGCCGCTCGCGGCAGAGCAGGCGCAGGCCGCGCAGAAGGATGCCGGGAGCCCACGGGAACTCGTCCTCAAGCTGAGCGGCGACGTGACGATGAACTGCGCGCTCATCCCCGCGGGCCGCTTCGTCATGGGCGACGTGGCGGGCTTCCCCGACGAGTACCCGGAGGCCGTCGTGGCCATCGGGCGGCCCTTCTACCTTGGCCAGTTCGAGGTCACCAACGACCAGTATGCCTTGTACGACTCCAAGCACGACAGCGCTTACATGGACGCACGAGGGAAGGACCGCTTCACCCGCGGCTATCCCGTCAACGAGCCGAAGCAGCCGGTGATTCGCGTGTCGTGGCACCAGGCCATGGCCTTCTGCAAATGGCTGTCGCGCCGCTCGGGCCACGACTGCACGCTGCCGACCGAGGCGGAGTGGGAGCACGCCTGCCGCGCCGGCACGGCCACGCCATGGGCCTTCGGCAGCGGCAAGAGTCGCCCGAACAACGCGGCCAACTTCTCCGACGGCTCGCTGAGCAGTTGGAACTGGGGCCGCGTGGAGCCCAACTACCACGATGGCGCCCGCTTCTCGATCCCCGGCGGCCGCTACAAGCCCAATGCCTGGGGCCTGCACGACATGCACGGCAACGTGGCGGAGTGGACGCGCAGCGTCTACCGCCCCTACCCGTACAGCGCGGCCACGGAAGATGGGGCGCCCGCTCGTGGCGGCCTGCGCGTTGTCCGTGGCGGGTCGTGGAACGACACGCTGCGCTTCGGCCGTTCCGCGTCGCGCTGGCGCTACCCGGCCCATCAGCCCGTCTACAACGTCGGGTTCCGCGTCCTGGTCCGGCCGTCGCGGGTCGTCAGGCGCTAGCCTGACCGCAGCCGCGGCCGCACCGACGACAGGGCGCACACGACCCTGGAGCTGCCCATGGGGTTCCGCGCGCCCACATCCACAGCGGAGAGCCAGTCGGTGACGTCGCCGACGATCGTCGGCGGGGCATCGTGGCGGGCGTTTGTGGTCGGCACGGTGATGTGTGCCATCATCGGTGTGGCCACCCCCTATGCCACCCACGTGATGCACGCCAGCTACATGGCGCTCGACTTCAGCGCGCCGGCCGCCATCTTCCTGTTCTTCGTGCTGGTCTTCCTCATCAATGGCCTCCTGCGCTCGGTGGCCACAGGGGCGGCCCTCACCTCGGGCGAGCTGCTCGTGGTGTTCATCATGATGCTCGTGGCCTGCGCCATTCCTACGATGGGGCTCACGGCCTACCTCGTCTCGCAGATGGCCGCTCCGTTCTACTATGCCGCGCCGGAGAACCAGTGGGCGGAGGTGCTGCTGCCGCACATCCGCGAGTGGCTCTATCCGGCGGACCCGCTGGCCATCAAGTGGCTGTTCGAGGGGCTGCCGGCAGGCGAGGCGATCCCGTGGTCGGCGTGGGTGATGCCGCTGCTGGTCTGGGCGTCGTTTCTGCTCGCGCTCTACTTCGTGATGATCTGCGCCATGGTCATCCTGCGCAAGCAGTGGGTGGAGAACGAGCGGCTGCTCTACCCCATCACGCAGCTCCCGATGGCGATGGTGGAGGGCGAGGCACGGCCTGGATTCACCAACCCCATCCTCCGCAACGCGTGGCTCTGGGTCGGCTTCCTGCCGCCGTTCCTGATCGGGTGCTACATCGCGCTGTCACACTACGACACCAGCTTCCCACCGTTCGAGTGGTTCACGAGCTTCGACTTCTTCCGCGGGGCAGGGCGGATCATTTTCCGCATCAGTTTCCCCATGATCGGGTTCTCCTATCTGCTGAGCACGCGGCTGGCGCTCAGCCTGTGGTTGTTCAGCCTGGTGACCACGGTGGAGCGTGCGGCGCTGCGGATGGTGGGCTACGAGGGCTCCGAGACGATCGGACCCTACGCCAGCTCGGGGGGCGGGCCGCTGCTGGGGCCGCAGTCGCAGGCGGCGCTCTACGTGCTGGCGCTCTTCGGCCTGTGGATCGGCCGCCACCACCTGAAGCAAGTGGTGGCCAAGGCCTTCGGCAGGCGGAGCGGCGCGAGCGATGCCGACGAAATCCTGCCGTACCGCACGGCGTTCTGGGGCATGGTGGTGGGCCTCGTGTATCTCGTGTTGTGGCTGCATCACAGCGGCCTCGACCTGTGGGTGGCCGCGCTGCTCGTGGTGGTGTCCATGGCCACGTTTCTGGGCGTCACGCGCATCGTGGCGGCCGGGGGCGTGGCCGAGACGCGTGCGCCGGTGCCTGCCGCCACGTCCATCATGTCCGCGGTCGGCCCCGAGGCGCTCGGCTCGTCCAACCTGGCGTCGCTGGGGATGACCTACATCTGGATGGGCGACATCCGCACGTTCGTCATGGCCGCCTGCGCCAACGGGCTCAAGCTCACCTCGATGCTGCGAGGGCGGAAGCGTCCCGTCTTCTGGGCCATGGCGCTGGCCATCGTGGTCACGCTGGTGTTCTCCGTGTGGGCAACGCTCAAGATCGCCTACATGCACGGCGGTGCCAACGCGAACCGCTGGTTCTTCGAGACGGGGCCGTGCCTGCCGTTCCACTACGCGGTGGGGGTGATGAAGACGCCGGTGGGCGCGAGCGTCAACGGCTGGATTTTTCGGGGCATCGGCGCGGCGAGCATGAGCGCACTGCTGTTCATGCACCTGCGGTTTGTGTGGTGGCCGCTGCATCCGCTGGGCTTCCCCATCGCCAGCGTGTGGCTCACGGGGCACCTGTGGTTCAGCATCTTCCTGGCGTGGGCGGTGAAGATGATGGTGCTGCGGTACGGCGGTGCGGAGCTGTATCGGCGCACCCGCTTCTTCTTCCTCGGGCTCATCCTGGGGCAGTACACGGTGTGTGGGGTGTGGATCGTCATCGACCTGTTCACGGGCAAGGTGGGCAACACGCTGTTCTGGATATAGGCGCGCAGCCCGTGGGCGCAGGAAGCTGCGCCCACGGGTGCTGCGTGCTGGAGGTGCGCGTGATGCCTACTTGCGCCGCGCGCCGCGCTTGGATTGTGCCAACAGTGCCTGGGCTTGCTTGGCGAGGGCCTTGTTGCCCGTGGCCTCGATCACCTTGGGCATGGCCGCGGCGACGGCCGCGGGCTGCTGCTTCACGATCTCCTTGGCGATGGCCACGGCGGCGAGGCTGGCCTCTTCCTTCAGGGCCGGCGTGCCCAGTTGGCTGACGACGATGGCCAGGGCCTCGGGAGCCGGCACGGTGGCCAAGGCGGAGAGCGCGAGGCGCTTCTCGTCCGGGCGCTGCGCGAGGTCCATGGCTTCCTTAAGCGAGGCGGCCTTCTGGGCGGGGGGCACGACCTGCATCTGGGCGAGGCGGATGCAGCCGCGCAGGGCGAGGATGCGCGTCTTGGCGGTCTTGCCCGTCTTGGCCAGTCGAGTGACGTCGGGCAGAGCATCCACCGTCGGCCAGCCGCACAGCAGGGAGAGGGCGGCGTCGCTCACGTCGGCATCCGCGTCCTTGGTGGCGGTGCGGACGGCGGCCAGGGCCTTGGCGCTGCCCGTGCTGCGGAGCACGCGCAGGAGGGCCAGCTTGGGCTTGGCGGATGCTTTGGTCACGGCGGCGCACAGTGTGTCGACGAGCGCGGCAGGCGTTTCGCCGGCCATGAGGGTGATGGTCTTGTTCTCACCGACGGTCTTGACCATGGACACGCCGTTGGCGGTGTACTCGATGCGAAGCTGCTTGACGATGCCCTGCGCGGGGTCGCCGAAGTTGCTGTTGGACGCGTCGATGGCGAGCTTGCCGCTCTTGACCAGGCCCGCCACTTCCTTGGTGACGTCGCGCGAGGGGCCCTTGCCCACAGCGCCGTACACGGCCTTGCGGATGACCACCTTGCCGGGCACGGGCTGCGCCTCGCGCACGCAGATGGCCGACAGGGCGTCGCCAGCCGCGCGAGTCTCGGAAGCCGACTTGGCATCGAGCAGCAGGGCGACCAACGCGGGGAACTCCGGCTGGCCGGCGATGTCGGCCAGGATCTTGAGGCTGGTGAGTCGCACCGTTTCATCGGCGTCCTTCGCCGCCTTGAGCAGCACTTGGACGGAGCCTGCCGTGTGACGGCGGCCGATGTACTCGACGGCCGTGCAGCGGGCCTTGGGGTCCTTCTGTTCGAGCATGGTGGCGAGGGCCTTGTCCACCTCGGGGCCTTTGAGAGCGCCCAGTGCGGTCCGGGCGGCTTCAGCCACGGTGGCTTCGGCATCGCCGAGCAGGGCCACGAGCACGGGAGCGGCCGAGGGGGCGCCAATCTCCGGCAGCGCGCGGATGGCCGCCACGCGTGCCGCCGGCTCGCCTTTCCTGGCGAGGGCGCACAGGGCGGGGACCGCGCTGGCATCGGCACGGGTGCCGAGGGTGAGGGTGACGAGAATCTGCTTGTCGGCCGGCAGCTTGCCCAACTCGTCGGCGAGGGCCGTGGTGACCTCGGGCTCGGGCATTTCCATCGCCGTGCGTGCCGCGGCGCCGACGAGGACGTAGTCGCTGCCTCGCAGGGCGTCCAACAGCATCGGGATGCCGGCCTTGCCGCGGGTGAGCACGGCGCCGCGGAGCGACGCGGTGCGCACGTGGTGCGGGGCGCCCTTGAGGCCGCGGAGGCGGTCGTAGATGGCCGTGGCGTCGGCGCGTTTGCCGCCGGCGGCGAGGGATTCGGCGCAGCGCAGGATGCCTTCGCACAGGTCGAGGCGGTTCGCCGCGGAGGCGCTGGCGAGGGCGGTCTGGAGCGCCGCGACCGCTTCGGCCGTGCCGATGCTGCCGAGCGCGCGTGCGGCGCCGTGCGCCACCTCGGCGTCTGCGTGGGCAAGGAGCTTGGCGATGGCGGGGATGGCCTTGGTGTCGCGGCGGACGCCGAGCGAGCTGATGACGCCGACGAGGCGGCGGCCCTTGAGCTTGCCGAGGGCGTCGCGCAGGGCGGCGTCAACGGAGGCGTCGGGGAGTGTCTCCAGCGCGTAGCGTGCCATGTGCGCCAGCTTCTCGTCATCGAGGAGCGCGGCCAGCGTGGGCACGGCCGCCTTGGTCGCGATGCGGGCGAGGAGGCGGCAGGCGTCGGACTTCTCCTTCAGCGGTGCGTTCGACTTGAGCGTGGCGAGGAGCTTGGCTTCCTGTGCGAAGGCTCCCGCCGTGGCGACGAGCAGGCACACGGCAATCCACGCGGATGTGCGTCTCACGTTCGACATGACTCATGTTCCTTCCGGCAAGAGCGGCGGGTCAGATGGTCCACGGTTCGCGCATGGCGCGGGAGCGCAGGCGGTTGGCCGCGTCGTCGTTGATGAACTCGGCTTTGACGGGGTCGAACCGCAGGTCGCGCTGGAGCCACATGCAGATGTTGGCCGCGTGGACGGTGGTCATCGAGCGGTACATGACTTCGGCGTTGGCCACGGTCTGGCGGCGCGACTTTACGCAGTCAAGGAAGTTGCGCATGTGGTTCATCGGGCGCTGCGTGCGGGCCATGTAGTCGGCCACCACTTTCTTGAAGTCGGCCAGCAGCTTGGGCGAGGAGCCTTCGGGCTTGGAGTAGCCGTCGGCGGCGGCCACCCACCCGCCGTCCTCGAAGTCGAAGCGCTCGCCGCAGGAGCCGTGCCAGTACTTGTTGCCGCGCGACAGGACCATCTTCGTGCCGTTGGCGAAGGTGGTCACCATGCCGTCGCCCGTCGTGTTCTTGACGTATTGGTAGTGGACGGGCGCGGTGTCCAGACAGTTGAGGCCGGCCTGGGCCTGGGCGAAGGTGTGGGCTCCCCATTCGCCGATGCAGCTCGTGTGGAAGTCATAGTGGCCGCGCCAGCCGCCGCGGATGTAGGCGCCGTTGAAGGGCCGCCACGGGCAGGGGCCGAGCCAGGCATCCCAGTCCACCACGTCCTTCGGCGGCTCGGGCTGCGCGGGCAGCCAGTCGTGGCGCATCTCGGCGGCATCCCACGGGGCGATGTGGGCGTAGGCCGTGTGCACCTTGCCGAAGCGGGCGGTGCGGGCGGCCTCGATGCAGAACACGTGGCTGGCTTCGCTGAGACGCTGTGTGCCGGTCTGGTACACGCGGCCGTAGCGCTGGGCCGTGTCCACCACGGCCTGGCCTTCGGCGATGGTCATGCACGAGGGCTTCTCGGTGTACACGTCCTTGCCGGAACGCATGACGAAGATGGACATGAGCGCGTGCCAGCGGTCGCCGGTGGCCATGAGGATGGCATCGATGTCGGTGCGCGCGGCGAGGTATTCGCGGGCCTCGGGGTAGACCTTGCAGTCCGTGTTGCCGTAGTGTTTGTCCACCATGCCCTTGACGCGGTCGCGGGCCGACTTCTGCGCGTCGCAGATGGCCACGAACTGCACGTCGGGGTTCGGCAGCATCCAGCGCAGGTCGCCCACGCCGCGGCCGCGGAGGCCGATGCCGCCGACCACGATGCGGTCGTTCGGGCGCACGGCACCGTCGCGGCCGAGGGCCGACGATGGGATCACCGTGGGCGCCAGCGCGGCGGCGCCAGCCAGCGCGGTGCCTTTCAGGAAGCCTCGTCGGGTACACTTGCCCGACGGAGAGGGCCGCGTGCTACGTCTTGCCTCGTTCATTCCTACGCCTCCATGGGGTGGTTTGCAGGGCACGCACGGGTGCCGTAGGGGCTACACGCGCGTGATGGTACCACGATGTCCAATGATTTGCAATGAAGATCTCACGCAGAGGTCAACAGAGAGAACAGAGGCAGGAAAGAGAGCCGACCGCGAAAAACGCGAACGACGCGAAAGAAGAAGGCCTGTGGGCACCCGCTTCTGTTGCCTGGAGGCAGAGACGGTCACTGGCCTTCCACAGGGGCCGCCAGGCACGCCAGTTGGCCGTTCTCCAGCGAGACATATAGCCTGCCCGCCGACGCGGCCATGCCGTCGAACACCGGCGCCGCGTCCAGCCCACACTTCGCCAGCACGGAGCCGTCCGCAGCCGAGATGGCCAGGAGCTGTGCCGTGGGCGCGCCGCGTGTGGCCTCGGGCCAGTAGCCGCTGTCCACGGGTGGGCCTGCGACGAAGAGCGTGGTGCCGGCCAGCAGCATCGCCCGCACGTGGATGGGCAGGCGCTTGGTCCACTGCTTCTTCCCGTCGTTGCGGTGCAGGGCGAAGAGGTGGTAGGGGCCGTCCTGCAGGTGGTTCGACCAGTGGAGCTTCGTGCGTCCGTAGCCGTAGATGGTCGACTTGTCGAGCACGCACAGCCTGCCGGAGATGAGATTCCTGTCGCGCCCGCTACAGCCGGTGGCGATGGAGCAGCGGGTGCCGAAGACCCAGTAGGAGCGGTGGGGCCACGTGTCGTCCAGGAAGCCGGTGAGCGCGAACAAGTGGCGGTTGCCTTTGGCCTGCCTGGCTCCGCGATGGTCGAACACGCTGTCGCGGAGGTACACGTGCTGGTCGTCGCAGGAGAGGATGTCGGTGCGTTCGCCGGGCATGTTGCAGGGGCCGAAGTGCGCGGGCTGCCGGCCGGTCTTCGGGTCGGGGCTGTAGAGCTGAGTCGTTGAGAGAATCTTGCCCGTGGCGGTCGCGACGCGGCAGAGGGCGATGCCGCCATCGAGATAGGACGAGCGGCCGGCCGTGCAGGTGGCCACGCCCTGGCGCACCAGCACGCTGCCGTGGAGCGGCGAGGCGGATTCGAGCTGGCCGCAGGTCATGATGCGCCGGTCGCGCCGAGCCAGGCGCAGGCGCCAGGCCAGCGCCCCGTCCGAGAGCCGCACGCTGTACGCGTGGCCATCGCGGCAGCCGAAGAGCGCGCGGCCCTGGTGGAGGGTCGGTGGCGAGTCCACGCGGGCGCCGGCGGTGAAGTGCCACAGGGTCTTGCCCGTGGCGGCGTCCATCGCGCGCACGCTGTGGTCGTCCACCGCCGCGACACACACCGTGCCGTCGGCCACCGTGGGGCTGGTGAGGCGGCCGCCCATGTCCACCTGCCAGCGGCGCTGGAGGACGGCGGGCACGTTGGCCGCCGTGGAGCCACTGCGCTGGGCGTCGTGGCGGTACGTGGGCCAGTCGTCGGCGTTGTTGGGCGAAGGTGGGGTGCTGGCGCCGAAGGCCGGGCCGCGTGTCAGCGGTTCGGGCTCCGGCGTGTCGGCGTCGGCCGTGGCGATGGCGGGTGCCAGGGCGTTGAAGCCGGCGAGCTTGGCGGCCATGTAGCATCCGCAGGAATGCGGCGGGGCATACAGCAGGCCGTTGGCGGGCATCACGCCATACCGGCACACGCCGCGCACCCAACTGTTCCAGAGCACGTCGCCGGTCTTGAGGTCGATGAACTCGACGCCACGGCGGCCGCCGAGGATGTAGCGGTCGGTGGCCTTGTTGCTCCAACAGCGGTGGTGGTGGCCGGGATTCTCCGGCTCCACGTGCCGCAGCATCTTGCCTGTGGTCAGGGCGCGCTCGGTGGCGAAGTAGGGTCCCCAGGCCGGGCCCCGCTTGCCCGTCTTGCGTCCCTGGTAGGGCTTGAAGCCGCCAAGCCACACGGACTTGCCGATGAGGAACACGTCGCGTACCTGGCACAGCGTTGCGGGCTGCGTCCAGAGGGCCTTGCCGGTCTCGGTGGAGAGCGCGGTCACGGCGTCGCCGCCGACGCATACGGCGTGGGTGGGGCTCGCCACGCGGAGCGGCGTGGTGCGTTTCTGCCACAGTGGCCGCCCGGTCTTCAGATCAAGGCATACGACCGCACCCGCTTTGTAGTACAGCACGCGGTCGCCGCAGGCGCACAGGCTGCTGACGCGCAGGCCGGCGATGTCGGGCCCTGTCTTCTTCCAGCGCGGCTGGCCTGTTGCGGCGTCGAGGGCCACGAGCGTCCGCTCGGTGCTGCCTTCCAGACGGCGGAACTGGTGGACGAGCGGATCGGCGGAGTCGCGGTCGTGCAGCGGGGAGCGGCGCTGGCTCGTCAACTGCGTCATCTTGGCGAACTCGTCGGTGCGCTTCTTCGTGACGCGTCGGATGACGGCGAGCAGCGTGCCGTCGTGACACACCATCTCCTCGGCACCGTCGGTGTCGGCATAGGTCTGGAGTGTCTTGCCCGTGGCCGCGTCGAGGACGCTGACCGGTGCGTGGAAACCCAAGGTGACGTACACGCGGTCGTTGATGGCCACGAGCCTGCGCTGGAGCTCGTTGGGCGACTGGCACCAGTTCACGATGTGGGGGAACCACGTGGGGGTGGGGCGCTGCCAGAGCCGCAGGCCGTTGTAGGCGTCGCGGGCGACGAGCTGCCACCGCGGCGTGCGGAGGACGGAGGCGATGGGGGCCTGGTCGGCGATGTAGAAGATGCGCCCGCCGGTGGAGACGAGGGCGTGGATACCGGGGGTGTGCTCGTGGCTCCGCGTGTGGCGTGGTTCGGCGATCCACTGGGCATGGCGCGGCGGCCCGACCACCGTGTCGTGGGCCACGGGGTTGCCGCTGGCGTCGTGGAGGTAGTGCGTCCACTCGTCCACATTGGTGGGGCGGGGCTTCACGGTCTTGCGCCACTGCCCGTTCTGCTTCGTATAGAGCGTACCGCCGGGGGCCAGCACGCGCATCGCCTCGTGCAGGGGCAGGCCGCCCAGGCTCTCGGCCACCAGCAGGTTGGCCAGGTTGTCGGCGTGGGGCAGGCGCTTGCCGTCGAAGCGCTCGATGGACACGGGGCCGTACGTTTGCCGAGCGTGGACGTAAGCCCGCGCTCGGGCCACGTTGGCGGCTTCGGTGTCGAGGCCGTGTACCACGTGGCGTTCGCTCCTGCGCAGTGCGGCGGTCAACGTGCCGTCGCCGCAGCCGAGGTGGATGATCAGCCCGACGCGCAGGGAAGTGGCATCCAGGATTTGGGTGGCCAGGCCTTCGGCGGCGGGGGGTGTGGCCGCGGCGGCGTCGAGCGTGGCCGCGGCACAGGCCAGCAGGAACATCGTGAGCGCGGCGGCACGGGGGGGATTGCCGGTGGGCGTGCGGTCAGCCATGCGCGGTTCTCCTGCCTTCGCGGCGTGGTGTGGGCGAGTGGTTCAGGTCGTGCCGTCCTGCCGTGGCTTGCGCGGGGTGGCGGCACGGGGGAGCGTGAGGGTGAAGCAGGTGCCCTTTCCCACCTCGCTCTCGCAGCCCACGCTTCCTCCCATGGCCTCTGCGATCTCCTTGATGATGGACAGCCCGAGCCCCGTGCCCTCCTGCGCGAACTCCCGGGCGTTGCTGGCGCGGAAGAACTCCTCGAAGAGGTGCGCCTGATCTTCGGGGGGGATGCCGATGCCTGTGTCGGCCACCTCGCATACCATCGCCGAGCCGTCCACACGGGTCGTGACCGTCACCCGGCCACCGGTGGGCGTATACTTCACGGCGTTGGACACGAGGTTGGTGAAGACATCGCGCAGGCGGTCGGGGACGGCCAGCACGGTGGCGCCGCTGGCGTGGAGGTGTGTGTGGATGGCCACGCCGTTCTCTTCGGCTTGGGGCCGGAACAGCGCGACGACGCGATCGAGCATGTCATCGGGGGCCACAAGCTCCTGCTCGGCTGCCTCGACGCGCGTGCTGCGCAGGCGTGAGAGCGCCAGCAGGTCGCCCAGCAACTTGAGGAGCTGCTCGGTGCGCGCGCTCGCGCGATGGATCAGTTCCTGCCGCTTCTCGGCGCTCAGTTCATACTCGCCGAGAGAGACGGACAGCAGCGACCGCACGGCGGAGAGCGGCGCGCGCAGTTGGTGCGCGGCCAGGCGCATGAACCGCGACTTGCGGGCCTCCAGCTCGGCAAGCTGCGCCGACGTCTTCACCAGCTCGGCGTGGCGCTCCCGCAATCGCTTGGCGAGCGACGCGGTGAAGAACGCACTCGTCACCAGCGTGACCCCCAGCACACCCAGGTGGCCGAGTATCCATTTCCAATTGCGGTACTGCTCCGTCAGCATGTACTCCGGCAGGTGGTAGTGGGGCAGAATGCCCTCGTACTCGAAGAGCGCCAGCCCCGCGAACAGCGTCACGGCCAGCAGCGCCTGGAAGTAGCTCTGGCCCCGCGGCAGCATGATGCTCGCGATGATGACGTGGAAGACGTAGAACGTGCTGAACGGGTTCTCCACCCCGCCCGAGAAGTGGAGCAGCGCCGTGATGCACACCAGGTCCGCCGCAATCTGGAGATTGGCGAACTTCTCGCCCACACGGTAGGTGATCTCCTTTTCGGCACGCCCCTCCAGGTCCTCCAGGTACCAGTAGAACAGCAGGTTGTAGATGACCAGCACGGCGCCCAGGGCGGTGAGGGGGCCCATGGGCAGGTGGATGCCCACGGCCCACCGGGTGATGGCCAGGATGAGAAAGAGCACCACCACCGCCAGCCAGCGCAGGCGTACGAACCACCGGTTGAGCACCATGAGCCCCTCGACGGGGTCGTGGAAGCTCTCGAGGGCCGGGATGCGGAGGCGCTCGATCAGGCGGCGAGGCACGGAGGAGATCTCCTCGATCGAGGGGAGAGCGCGGGAGGAGCGCTCTTATCTGCCGCTTCTGATGATAGTCGCGGCGCCGGCTTCTGTCAAGGGTCTGCTGGCTGCCATCCCCGCCGCAAGAACACCAACACCAAGACACCAAGGCGCAAAGACACGAAGAAGAGAAAAGCGGGTCGAGGGTTTCAGACTCCGTGCTGAACGCTGAGAGCTGACGGCTGACAGCTACTACCTGGCGGCCCCAGCCATGCGTCAGCCACCCTCTCTCCATCCTGATCTGTGTTCATCCGTGTTCATCTGTGGTTCCCTCCTCCTGCTCCATCTTGGTCTGTGGTAGGAGTGCCATCGCCGTGGATTGAATGGGGGGGGAATCACTACCGATTGGTGGGCGATACTGGACTCGAACCAGTGACCTCTACAATGTGAGTGTGTCAGACGCAGGTCCTAAGTCGAAAGCCAGTCAGCCACTTACGTTGGCGACCCCGAGTGCTTGCACCAGTTCTTGCACCGCTCGGCCCGACCCCCTTGCCTCGCGGCTGTCTCCGGAACTTACCCACCTGATCCACGCTTGGGATGGTCTACCTACCGGAATCCGGGCCCGCATCATGGGCATCATAGAGGGCGCAGCCATTGCAGCCGGCGGGGTTGGTGAGGGTCACGAGCCGCTTTGCTGTCGTACGTGACCCGCCAGTTGTAGCAGACGGACCTCTGCACGTTCCTGCTGAAGCGGCAGAACCGGCGGGTTCGTGCCCTGAACTGACCACGAAGCGGACCGGGCGGGGCAGTCGGCGGACCCTCCCCATAGCAGGCTGATCGATCGGGAGTTCGAGGTGCTGTGCAGGATGGGTGAAGGGAAGGCCGTGGGCCAGATCGCGAAGGAACGGCACTTGAGCCCGAAGACGATCGCGAGTCCTCGATAGGATGGCGATGAAGTCGAACGCGGAGATGATCCATTACGCGATCACGCACGGGCTTGTGGACTGAGCTCGGCCCCACGCGCGTTTCGTATAGGACAGAGACTAGTAAATAGGTGGCCCTAGTCCTACGAGCGAATCGTACTGCGTCTGATTGACGCCGGACCGTACGATCATTAGAGTGTTGTGACACAGCATGGCCCTGCTCGGAAGAGGGAGAAAGGGAGCAGGCCATCTCTGGGGGCAAGAGGAGGGGCGGTCGGCCTCTATCTCCAGACAATGTTTGTGGCCTCATCCCTGGAGGGGAATGCTGTGTGGCCTGCGCCCGGAAGGTGGCTTGAGACGAGGAGGATCGAGAACAGCAAGCCGTGATGCGGGTGGGACGGTTCTTGAAGGGCATCAACCGAAAGGACGACAGATCGCGCCCTCCTCAGGGTGGAGGTGCGGTCAACTACGGAGGAGATTGAGTGGACCTCGCAGTGTCGATGTGGCGCCCCCATAAGCGCCTGGTGGTGATTGTGCTTCCCGTCCTGTTCGCCTGCCTTGCGGGTTGCAGCCCCCGTCTTGCATCTCCCCAGGAACTGGCCGCGTTCCATGCCGCTGGCCCGGTGACTCCGACAGTGGATGTCGGCAAGATCATCAAGGCCAAGGCCACGACGGGGCCATACCGCGTTACTTCTGGCGACGTGCTCGAGGTCAGTGTCCGAGCGGTCACGTTGGGAGGGCCGGCAGCGGCGAAGGGCACCCGCCCCTCCCCGTCGCCAGGCACGTACCGAGTCGAGGTCCGCGATATCCTCCAGCTCCAGATGCCAGCCGTCCTGAAAGCGGTGGGCGAGGTGTACACGGAGGAGATAGTCCCGTACGCGTGCCGCGTGGGCAAGAACGGCAGCATCTGGCTCCCCACGGCTGGTGAGATGCCCGTGGCCGGCAAGTCGCTGCTGGAGATCGAGGAGGCCATCGTTGCGGCGTACTTCCCCAAGTTCGTGCGCAAGCGGCCCTCGGTGCTGGCTCGTGTGGTGGAGCACGCCAGCGTCGTGGAGGCGAAGTCAGGGCTCTTCGCACAGGATGCGTTCGTATGCCGAGTCAACCAGGCGGGGGCCATTCGGCTTCCGATCGGCGATGTGAAGGTTGCTGGGGGAACCGTTGCCGACGCCGAACGGGCCGTGGAGGGCGCCTACTGCCCGAAGCACGTCGCGACCCCGCCTGCAGTCTTCGTGAAGATCACCGAACACCTGACGTCGGGCGTGACCGTGGTGGGCGGCGTCAAGGAGCCCGGGAAGTACAATCTCCGCAGCGACGAGATGTCGTTGGTTGGGCTCTTGATGAAGGCCGGTGGGATCGTGCCCGGCGGTGCGGGCGTCGTCCGGATCCGACACGCAGACTCCTTCGACCCCAAGGATGCGGAGACGCTTGCACTGCCCGTCAGGGACGCGAGCATCCCCTTCGCCGACATTGCGTTGAAGGAAGGCGATGTTGTCGAGGTGGAGCGCCTCGACACGCAGGTCTTCACTATCCTGGGGTTGGTGCAGTCCCCGGGGACATTCCCCTATCCGACCGATGCCCGATACAACCTGGCGCAGGCCCTGGCGTTCGCGGGGGGGGGGGACCCCGTCGGCGATCCGCGTTACATCAGCCTCTACCGACAGGATGCCAGCGGAAACCTGGTGACGGCGCGGTTCAGGCAGGATGGGAACCACCTGACCCAGGCGGCCAGCCTGCGGATTC
>JADHXT010000031.1 GCA_016782825.1 Candidatus Brocadiia bacterium
TGCCTCCATCGCGGCTGCCGCGGCGGAGCCGGCGCCCCATGCCGCGCTCGAGGCCGAGATGGTGCGCCTCCTCAACACCGACCGCGCCACGCACAAGCTCCCGCCCCTCACGTTCCACCCCGGCCTCGCCCGCGTGGCCCGCGGCCACAGCCAGGACATGCACGACCACAAGTTCTTCGCCCACGAGTCCAAGCGCACCGGCAAGGTGGGCGACCGAGTCGACCGCGCCGGCATCGCCTACCGCGCCTGCGCTGAAAACATCGCCATGGAGTTCACCGTCGCCCAGGCCCAGGCCAACCTGATGGCCAGCCCCGGCCACCGCAAGAACATCCTGAACGCCGACCACACCCACATCGGCGTGGGCATCGTGGGCCGCCAGGGCGCCATGCTCCACTTCACACAGGTGTTCATCAAGGCCGTGGTGGTGGTGGACGCGGCGGCGCTCCCCGCGCAACTGGTCGAGCGCATCAACGCCGCACGGGCGAAGAAGGGCCTCCGCCGGCTGGTGGTGCACAAAGTGCTCATGCGGCTGGCGTTGGAACACAGCCAGCACGCCGAGAAGGTGGGCAAGCCCGAGCCGCTGTGGCTCGAAGACCGCATCGCGCGCTCCGGCCGCAAGTGGAAGATGCGCGACGGCGCCTACTTCCTCACCGACAACCTGGACGAGGTGGTCGCCTGCCCCACGGCCATGAGCCGACGCTACGAGGAGATTGGCATCGGCATCGTCCAGGCATCCTTCCACGGCAAGTTCCGCGGCGCCCTCTGGGTCACCCTCCTCTGCGCCCAGCGGTAGCGCGGCGGCGGTCAGTGCCCAACGATGCGCGGCACGCCGTCTCCCCAGCCGATCTTCACCCACGACAGATACCACGTGTGGCCGCGGTCGTTGTTGGCCTGGAAGAACATGTAGGTCTGGCCGTCGTCGTCCACGAAGAGGCCCGGGTGCCCCGATTCGGAGGCATTCCACGTGCCGGGCTTTCCGTTGGGGAGGAGCGGCTCGCGGAAGAGGCGGGTGAAGTGGAGGCCGTCTGTGCTGGTGGCGCAGCCGATCTGCTGCGGGTCGTTGTTGTAGCCGCCGCCGTAGAAGAGGTAGATGGTGCCATCGCGTGTGAGGAGCGAGGGGGCCTCGATGCAGCGCTTCTCCCAGGGCAGCTCGGGCTTGAGGACGGGGGCGTCGAGGAGCTGGGTCCAGGCGGCGCGGCCGAAGTCGCTCCGGCGGTCGGCGCCGGCCACGACGAGCATCTGCACCTCCATCGACGGGTCGCGGGTGGCGTAGTAGAGCAGCAGCTTGTCGCCGTGCTCCAGCACGTCGCAGTCGATGCCGCGCCCGCAGTTCCAGGCGCCCTGGGCGCGGACGATGGGGTTGGTGGCGTTGCGGACGAAGCGGAGGCCGTCGGTGGTGGTGGCGTGGCAGATGGCGTCGCGGCGGCCGTTGCCGTAGGTGTTGTAGAAGAGGTGGAGCTTGCCGTCGAGCAGGATGATGCGGCCGTTCACCAGGCCCTTGCGCTCGTAGTCGTGTGCGGGGAGGACCTCGCCGATCTTCGTCCAGCGCACGAGGTCGCGGCTCTCGGCGATGCCGATGGCCCAGCCTTCGGCCTCGAGCCCGGGCGGGCGGCGTTCCTTGGTGTAGGGCGCCGTCGAGTAGTAGAGGAGGTAGCGGCCGCCGAAGCGGATCACCGATGGGTCCTTGGCGAAAGGGCGGCCGAGGCGATCGCTGTCGCCCCATTTCATGCGGGGATCCATGGGCTTGGCTTCTTCATGGGCTGCGGGGCCGTGTTGGGCGGCAGGCACGGAGCGCCCCGCCAGAGCCAGGCATGCCAGTGCCAGCGGGAGGAAGGGATGGTGTCGCCGTGTCATGGGAGCCCGGCCTTCGTGTGCCTACTTGAAGACCATCTGGTAGATGCTCTTGAGCACGGGGAGCTTCATCATGCCCCCGCCGACGTAGACGGCCGCGGCGAGGATGGCCAGGAGGATGATGCCGGCCACCAGGCTGCGCATGCGAGACTGCTTGACGACGGGTTTCTTGCGGCTGGCGTAGGCGATGTACTGGTCGTAGCAGGTCTGGTTGCAGAAGAGGCCTTCGGCGGCGGCCTTGTCGTATCGGCAGGCCTCGCACAGCGGCTTGTGACACTGGTGACAGTGGCCGATGGCGGGGGTGCCTTTGTGGTTGATGCAGTGGGTGCCGGTTCCGACGCTCATTTTCGTTTGTCCTCCTTCTCTTTGCGCTCGGCCTCGTCCTCCATCTCTCCGGCGAGATGGAGCACCTCGCGCACGATGTCCTCGCGGAGTTGCTTGCCGTCGGTCGCGGCCTCTTCGGCGGTGGCGATGGCCATCTGCTCGGCGTTGCGGAGCTGACGGGCGAACAGGCGGGTGCGCTCGCGGGGCCACCGCTCGCGTTCGCGGACGACGCGGCGGAGTTCCCAGGCGAGATGCTTCCGGTCGCTGGCGGTCACGCGCTGGTCGGCGGCGAGCTTCGCCGCCTGGGCCTTGCCGAAGCCGTCGGCGTCGTCCTGCGCCCACGCCACGGCGCGGGCGGCCAGGCGCGTGCTGTCCTGCTCGGCGCTCGAGGCGAGGCCGGCGCGCGCGTCCTCCTCGCGCCGCACGGCCTGAAGCAGTGCGGTGTGGCGCGTGGCGTCGGCGGCCCGACGGCGGGTGAGTGCGGTTTGGGCGGCCCGCCGGTCTTGGACGTCGTCGCGGGCGAGTCCAGCCTGCTGCGCGTCGGCGAGGCGGGCCGACTGCGCGGCCAGACGCTTGGCGGCGGCGGACGCACGGTCGTGCTGTGCCTGGATGTCGGCCTGCTCGCGGCGGGCCATGGCGAGCAGCGTGCCCTCCTGTTCCTGTCGCTCGCGGAGTTGCGGCGCGACGGGCCGAACGGGCTTCGCGGAGGCGGGAGCCGGGCGGGTCGCGGCGTCGCGGCGCGCGGCGATGAGCGACGCGCCGGCGGCCTTGGCGGCATCGCGGCGTGCCGTGCCGAGTCGGCGCTGGATGGCGTCGCGTTCTTCGCGGGCACGGCGAGGGGAGGCCGCGTGGTCGGGCGAGGCGACGGGCGTGGGGCGCGGCTCGACGGCAACGGGCGGGGCACCCCGCGCGGTCACGGCGATGGCATCGTCCTCGGCCTGGCGCGCGGCGCGGCGGGCCAGCTCCTGCGCCTCGCGCTGGTGTCGCGCGCGAGCGGCCTGGACGCGTGCCAACTCGTCGCTGGACTTGCGTTCGTCCTGCGCGGTGGTGACGGGGGGCTCGGGCTTCGGCGGGGTCGGCTTGGCGACGACGGAGGGCTCAGGCTTCGGCGGTGCCGGCTTGGCGACGACGGGCGGCTTGGGCTTGGCCAGCGCCGGCTTCGGCGCGCGACGTGGCGCGGTGCGGAGTTGCTTCAGCTCGCGGCGTGCGTCCCAGAGGGAGCTGCCGGCCGTGGACGCGGCGTCGCGGCGGGCGCCGCCCACCTGGTGCTGGATGGCGTCGCGTTCGCGGCGCGCCTTGGCGGCGGCCGGCGCGGCAAGAGCGGCGGGGACGATTCCCGCGAGGACGAGCAGGGCGAGGATGCGTGTCATAGGGCGATCACCTTTCGGACCAACAAGTATAGCTCGTCTGCGGGTTGGAGTCCACACACGGTGGTGAGGACGGCGTCGGGGCCATCGTCGTGGAGCATCTGCTGGAGGCGGGCGGCCTGGGGGTCGTCGGGGTGGTCGTAGGCCACGGCGGCGCGGATGCCCTGGAGGATGTTGCTCGGGTGGATGCCCTCGTCGAGGCAGGCCTGGGCGGCGCCCACGAGGCGGTCGTGGCGGCCGAGTTTGCGGATGGGGTCGCGTGCCACGCGGGCCACGGTGTCGCCGAGGGCGCGGTTGGCGAATCGGCGGAGCAGGTCGCGCACGTGGGCGTCGTATTCGTCGGGGTCGAAGCCGTGGCGGGAGATGAGCGCCTGGGCGGCTTCGGCGAGGCCGGCGACGACGGCCGTGCGGATGGGCATGTCGGTGATGGCGTCGGCGGTGAGGCGGTGGCCCTGCGGGTAGCCCAGGTAGGCGCAAAGGGCGTGGCCCAGGTTGTGGCAGAAGAGCTTGCGTTCCTCGTGGGCGCGGATGTTGTCCACGGGCAGGAAGCCCTGGACGGCGGGGGGCGGGCCGACGAAGGCGGTGGCGTCCACGGGCAGGATGGCGTAGGGCTCGACCGACACGCGGAGGGGGTCGGCGTGTTCCTGGTCGGGCACCATGCGGCTCACCACGGTGGCCACGAAGCCCACGCCGTGGCGCACGAAGGTGGCGGTGGCGTCGTCGGCCAGGTCGAGCACGCCGTGGCGGAGGCGTTCGGCGGCATCGAGGAGGTTTTCGCACACCACCACGTTCAGCGGTGCGGCGGAGCCTTCGGCGCGGCGGGCCAGGCCGGCGGCCAGGGGCGGCACGATGTGGGGCAGGGCGCGCACGCCCACGGCGGTGCTGGCGATGTCGCACGTGGCCACGGCCTCGGCCACGGCATCGGTGTCGCGGCCGTCGATGGCGCGGACGTGGGTGACGGGAAACACCTGCTCCTCGTCGTCGTTCACCAGCTCGATGTCGTAGCCGTGGCGTTCGTTGAGCGCGGCCACCACGGCGGGCACCACGTCGACGAACACCGTCTCCCAGCCGCTCTGGCAGTAGAGCTGGCCGAGGAAACCGCGGCCGATCTTGCCGGCGCCGAAGTGGAGGGCGGTCTTCATCAGCGGTAGAGCCCATTTCTGGAAATGTAGTCGGCGACCGCGGCGGGCACCAGGCCGTCGAGGGGCTGCCCCCCGGCCACGCGGCGGCGGATGGCGGTGCTCGAGATGTCCGTGGGCGGCATGCCGATCACCCGCTGGCGGATGCCGGCGATCTGCGCGTCGGTGAGCGCGGGGCGGAGCGCGTCGAAGTGGTCGAGCGCCTCGCCCGGGCGGTTGGCGACGACGAACTTGCACAGCGACGCCAGCTCGCCGATGTGATACCACGTGGGCAGCTCGGGCAGGGTGTCGGCGCCGATGAGGAAATGGATGTCCCAGTTCGGGTGTTTGTCGAGCAGCTCGCAGATGGTGTGGAGGGTGTAGGAGGGGCCTTCGCGTCGCAGCTCCACGTCGCTGGCCTCGAACGCCGGGTCGTCGGCGATGGCAAGCTGCACCATGCGTAGACGGTGGCTGGCGGAGGCCATGTTGCCGCTGTCCTTGTGGGGCGGCAGGCAGTTGGGCACCAGGAGCACGCGCCGCAGGGCCAGCCGCTGGCGTGCCGCCTCGGCCAGTGCCAGGTGGCCGTTGTGAATTGGATTGAAGGAGCCGCCGAGCAGTCCGATCTTTGCCACGATACACGCTCCGGAGATCCCCCACCGACGGCGTATTATACCGCAGCCGGCCCCCTTTTCCAACGAGGGGTTGCGCGGGTGCGAGTCGGGATTGTTGGCAATGCGGGGGGAATTTTCTTTGGGGAAGAAGGTTTCCCCCACACCCCCTTCCAAGAACCCTGAGATTGGCGGCAGCCGTTCGCCGCCGCGACGAACGGCTGCCGCCCAACCCAAAGGTCTTCGGAAGGTGGGGGTTTGGGGGAGGAAAGCCCTTCTCCTCAAGAAGGGTTGCCTCCCCCGATTCCCGACTGTCGACCGAATCCGGGCTACGCTCTCTTGCGCTGGCTTTGCCGGTGCGCTATCATCCCGCGCACATGCCGGCCCGTTGGGGGCCGGCGCCCCGATGCCCGCAGCCGAAGGAGCCGTCCCATGGCCGAGCCCAAGATTGGCGTCATCCACTACAACTTCCCCGACATGGACTGGATTCAGTTTCTCGACTACTGCGTGCGCACGGGCTACGAGTATATCGAGGTGGCCATCAGCGACGTGTGGGGCGAGGGCGTAACCGATCCCGAGGCCAAGGCCAAGGAGGTGCGCGCCCAGATGGACGACCGCGGCATCAAGGCCGGCGCCCTGGCGGCGGGCAACGACTTCGTGCTGCTCGACGAGGCCGCCATCGAGCCCGAGATCGAGCGCATGAAGCGCATCTGCTGCGACCTGGCGCCCATCGTCGGCACCGACACCATCCGCACCGAGGGCGGCCGGCCCAAGCCCGAGGTGTCCGAGGACAGATACGTGGAGGCCATGGGCGGCTGCCTCAAGCGCTGCGTGTCCTTCATCGAGCCCGCAGGCATCAAGCTCGCCCTCGACAACCACGGCCCCGTGACCAACGACGGCGACCTCCAGGTGAAGATCTTCGAGTTCGTCGGCAGCCCCAACGTCGGCTCGAACCTCGACACGATGAACTACCGCTGGTTCGGCCACGACATCGCCACCATCAACCGCTTCTACGAAATCGTCGCCCCCTACGTGTTCCACACCCACATGAAAGACGGCTTCGGCTCGCGCGAAAACTACAAGGGCGCCGCGCTCGGCGAGGGCGAGATCGACCTGCACCACGCCATCAAGTGCCTGCGCAACGTCGGCTACGACGGCGTGTGGTGCAGCGAATACGAAGGCCCCGAGCGCGAGGGCGGCGTCGGCTACGCCAAGTGCTGCCAGTGGCTCAAGGCCAATCTGTGAGGGAATCCCGGCGGAGGCCGCCTGTGAATCCGCTGGGAGGAGACGTCTGATGATCAGCGAACTGGATACCATTGTGCTGACGGCCGACCTCCCCGAGCACGGCCTGCGGCGAGGCGACATGGGTACCGTGGTGCTCGTGCACGGCGAGGGCGAGGGCTACGAGGTGGAGTTCACCGCCCTGGATGGCGAGACGCTGGCCGTCGTCTCGCTTGGCGCGGCTCAGTTGCGCCTCACGGCCCACGGCGAGATCGCTCACGCCCGCGCCCTCCAGACCGCTTGAGCTGAGCGCGAGGGCGGCGTCGGCTACGCCAAGTGCTGCCAGTGGCTCAAGGCGGGTCTGTGAACGGCCCACGGATGGTCGAGTTCGGCCCGTGAACCCGTAGTCCTGGGAGGTTGCCATGTCGGTCAGTTTCGACTGCCCCAGTTGCGGCAAGACGATTCGCGCACCTGATGACAGGGCAGGTCTGCGTGGCAAGTGCCCCGTGTGCCGCGCAATAGTCGATGTCCCCCACGCTCAAGGTTCAGCAGAGTCCCATGGCACCCTGGCCAGTTCCGTTCAGAGAGCGCCAGAGACCCCAAGGCACAGCAGATCACCCGAAATGGTTGAGACGCTCTGCACGAAATGCGGGGGGGGGGTGTTCCAGATACCGAAGGCTGAGCGAAGGGTACGCGCGACTTGCCCTCACTGTGGGGCCAGCCGCAAGCCACGGAAGGCAACAAAGAAGCAGAGGGACTATCTTCTGGGTCTTGGGTTTGACATCGACGAGGATGTGCTGTTTCACGAGGCCTCAACGCTGCTGACCGGAGTCGATGAGGTCAAGTTCTTCTTCTACGGGGTTTTCAGGGATTTGGTGGGGTGCACGTGCAGCAATGCCGGCCTCACGGGACAGGACACGGCTCCGGCAATTGGTCGCATACTACGCAGCCAGAAGTTCAGCAGGCATATCATTGCAGTTGAAGAACGGCGCTATGATGAAGCCTGTGCGAAATCTGATGCAGCACGAGAGGCGTATGAGATGGGGCGTGACGGGTTGGGGCGTTTCACCGGGAGGGGAGGCCCCCAACCGGGGAAGTTCAAAGACTACTTGCCCGGCCGCAAGAGGGATTGGGCCTATGATTCCGTCGTAGCGATGGTTCGGGCCGAGTGGCCTCATCTTGTCAGAGATGATGTGTTCAGCCGAATGGCTCGATGGTGGCGTGGTCTGTCTGGCGGGTAGGTACGACGCCGTGGATGGCGGTCGGTGGTGTTGCTGTACTTGCGCTCTGGGCCGTCGCGGGTGAGCCATTCCTGGGGGAAGTCAGGCGAGTCTCTGCGCCCAATTCTCGACGGGGAGGTCGGGCACGCGGCGGAACTCGCGGGTGTTGTTGGTAACGAGGGTGGCGCCAAGTGCGAGGGCGTGGGCGGCGATGAGGGTGTCGAGCGCGCCGATGGGCTTGCCCTTGGACTCCAGCGCGGCGCGGATGCGGCCGTAGGCCGCGGCAGCGCGGTCGCCGTACGGCAGAATCTCCAGCGGCGCGACGAACTGGGCGAGGGCGAGGCGGTTCTGCGCAGGGCGGGTGCTCTTTTCGACGCCGAACTCCAGCTCAGACAGCGTGATGGACGAGATGCCTACATCGGTAATGTCGCATTCGCACAGCCGCTGGAGCACCCGCGGCGGCTGCCTCTTGATGATGTAGATGCAGATGTTGGTGTCCAGCAGGAAGCGCATCAGAGCGATGGCCTCCGCGGCTGCCGGCCCTGGTCGCGCTCAGAGGCGAAATCGTCGGTGAACCTGTCGAGGCTGCTCACGAGCGACGCCCACGGGTCCTCCTTGGACAGGAGGATCACCATGCCGTCCACCTTCTTCACGTAGACCTCCGTGGCGTCGAAACGGCAGTCCTTCGGCAGCCGCACGGCTTGGCTGCCGCCATTGGTGAACACTTTCGCCGTTTGCATGGCACTTGCTCCTATCGAAGTAGCTATCTAAGTATATATTCTCGGCGTGGCGGAGTCAAGCCTGCCCACCCGTAGTTGCCCGCCGGCCCAGATCGACTACAATGGCGATGGCCTGCCATTGCCCGACTGATGCAAGGAGGTCCCTGCCTTGGCACGGCACGCGAACGCACGCTACCCCATCTTCTGGGGCGAGGCGCACGACAACACGTATCAGTATGCCGAGATGCCGGCGCCCTTCGATGAGGTGGCGCGGCGCGCGCGGTCGCACCTGGATTTCTATGCGGCGGCCTACTACACGGCGTTCTCCGAGGCGTTCCAGGCGGGCGGCCACCTAGCGGAGAGCGACAAGCCCCACCGCATCATCCTCGAGGGCTGGAAGCCGCCCGAGCGCATCGACCGCGAGTGGGCCGAGGTGCAGGGCGTCACCCGCGCGGCCAACGAGCCCGGCCGCTTCGTCACCTTCCCCGGCTACGAGTGGCAGGGCGACGGCTCGAGCGGCGACCACAACGTGTTCGCCCGCGCCGAGGGCCTGCCGATCTTCCGCGTGGACACGCTGGCCGAGCTGTACGATTGTCTGCACTACCACGACGCCATTGCCATCCCCCACCACACCGCGTACCGTGTGGGCGTGCGGGGTCATGACTGGTCGGTGCACGACGAGGCGCTGAGCCCCTTCGCCGAGATCTTCTCGGTGCACGGCGGCTCGGAGACCGACGAGGAGTGGCTCGGCCTGCGCGGCAACCCGCACATGGGGCCGGGCTTCGCCGGCGGCACGTGGCAGGACGCGCTCGACCGCGGCCTACACGTCGGCTGCATCGCCTCGACCGACAACTGGGGCGACATGCCCGGCCACCACGGCCGCGGTCGCATGGCTGTCCTCGCGCCGGAACTCACCCGCGACGCGCTGTGGGAGGCCTTTTATGCGCGGCGGGTCTACGGCGTGACGGGCGACCGCATCGAAGTGGACTTCCGTCTGAACGACGCCATAATGGGGGAAGTCATTGCTGCCGCCGGCCCGCGCCGCATCGTCTGCCGCGTGCGGGGCAGCGACGCCATCGACCGCATCGAGCTGCTGCGAAACGGGCGCGTCATCGCCACGCACTGCCACCAGGGCACGTGGGAGCTGCCGCGGCCGGAGCAGCGGAGCCGCTTCAAGGTGCGCATCGAGGTGGGCTGGGGACCGCGCACGAATGAGCTGCCCGCGATGGTGCGCGACTGGCACGGCACCCTCGCCGTGGCCGGCGGCCGCATCGTGGGCTCCGAGCCGTGCTGGATCTCGCCGCAGCCCGGCGTCCCTGTCCTCGATGGCTGGCGGGCCACCTTCCAGCTCCGCAGCAGCACGCGGCACGTGGGCGAGCCGCACCAGAACGCCAACGTCTTCGAGATCGAGGCCGCCCCATCGGCCGCGATGCGCCTGGAACTGAACGGCCTCGTGGCCGAAGGCCCTGTGGTCGACTTCGCCCGCGGCAGCCGCGAGCTGTGGTACCGCGACGAGTGCGTGCAGATGCTCCACGAGTGGGCCGGCATCGCGCCCGAGAGCCCCGAGCGGCAGGACATCTATCACCACGTGGCGTTCAAGGCCAAGATCCACCGTGCCATCCCCGAGAGCGGCTACACGGCCACCCTCGAATTCGTGGACGACGAGCCGCTCGCCGCCGAGACCCACTACCGCGTGCGCGTCGAGCAGCGCAACGGCCAGCGCGCCTGGAGCAGCCCTATCTGGGTGCGGTCGACGCCCGACTGACCGATGCGCAAGACACCGTGCCCACACGGCACGAGGAAGGAGACGCGATGCACTGGCACACGCACGGACTGGCGGCGGGCCTGCTGTGGCTGTTCGCGGTCGGGGCGCTCGGCGGCGCGCTTTTCGAGGACGTGCACCCCATCAAGTGGCCCACGGGCACCCACGGCTACCGCGGGAACATGGGCGACTTCCTCGTCCGCAAGGACGGCTCGATCTGGATGTCGTTCACGAAAGACCACAGCATCGTGGCCATCGAGACGAAGGACAAAGGCAAGACGTGGGGCGAGCAGTTCACCCTCGTGCCCGCGCCCAAGCCGCCTGCCAAGGGGCGCTACGCCCACCCCAGCTTCCTGCGGCTGGCCAACGGCGAGGTGCTCCTCGCCTACATCTACAGCACCCATCCCGCCACGCCCTACTACGCCCACAACTACGTCCGCCGCTCCGCCGACGACGGCAGGACGTGGACCGAGCAGTTCGTCCTCACGCCCCACCCGGGCTACGTACTGATCCACAACGACCGGCTCTTCGCGATGAAGAGCGGCCGCCTGATCGCCATGGCCGAGGTGAAGGCCCACTTCCCCAGCAGCCGCGACCACAACGGCTACGCCGGCTTGGCCTTCACCTCCGACGACCAGGGCCACAGTTGGTGGCCGAGCCGCAACGTGGTGGACATGATGCCCATCGAGGTGCAGGAGGCCGGCGGCGTGGAGCTGAAGGACGGCCGACTGCTGATGTTCGCCCGCACCTACAGCGGCCACCCCGTGCGCGCCTGGTCGAGCGACGGCGGCGAGACCTGGACGAAGGGCGAGGAGATCAAGGAACTTCCCATGCCCTACGCCGGGCTGCCCACGGTGAAGCGCATCCCGTCCACGGGCGACCTGCTGTTCCTCTGGATCAGCGAGAGGTCCGCGCGGAAGGACAACCCGAAGGTCCGCTACCGCTGCGCGCTCGCCGCGGCCATCTCGAGGGACGAGGGCAAGACCTTCGGGCCGCTGCGCCACATCGCCCGCGACCCCGACGACGACTTCGGCTACCAGTGCGTCGAGTTCCTCGGCGACGGCTTGGTGCTGGTGGGCTACCACGCGCGCGACGGGCTGCACGTGGCCCGCATCGGCGTCGAGTGGTTCTACGGGAAGTAGCCTACTGCCTGCTGGAACAGCGTTTCCCGCGAACCTAGCCGCATGGCATGCGTCTAACGAGGCGTGGCGGTGCGTCATGCATGTATCCACCCATCCGACGACGAACCCGAGGAGACCCGCGATGAGGCGAAAGACTCTGGCGTTGTGTGTGGCCATGGCCGTGTGTGCCGGCGTGGTGGCGACGGCCGTGGGCGTCTTCGCCGCCGATCCCGACCCCAAAGCCCTGCTCGCGGGGGCCGACAAGCTCTTCGAGCAGAAAAACTACAAGGAAGCCGCCGACCGCTACGCCTCGCTGCTGAAAGCCGCCCCCAAGCACGAGAAATGGCACCATGCCAGCAAGCAGATCATCGTGTGCAAGCTGCGGCTCAGCCTGTTCGACGACGCCCTCGCCGCCTCGGAAGAATACATAAAGCGTTGCAAGGACACGCCTTACGAAGCCCGCGCCGAGCGCCTCGCGGGCAACCTCTACATGCTGATCCCCCACTGGGGTACGCGGGCCGGCGGCAAGTTTCACCGCGCCCAGCACAAGCAGGGCATCCGCGTGCGCTCCTACACCCACGATAAGCGCTTGGCAGTGCAGCACATGGAGCGAGCGCGAGACCTCTACGCGAAGTGGGACGGCAACCACGACAAGGACCTCCTGACTCCCGACGAGCGCAAGGGCTGGCACAACGAGCGTATCGAGTGCCTCTTCGACCTCGGCAGCCTCTGCTCCCGCTTCGGCATCTACGAAAACCAATGGCACTTCTGGTATGCCTTCTGGGGCGAACGCGACGACTTCCTGGCCGAGACCGCCGGCGAAAACGACTTCGACGAATACAGCAGCCAATGGCAGCTCCGCCGCAAGCGGCCCATCGGCCTGCGGGTCGGCGCCGACGGCCAGCCCATCTTCCCCGTCGCGCCCAAGGCCTACGCCCCCACACTCGCCGACGACCAGAAGATCCTCTACCTCCTTGCCGAAGCCCGTCAGCTCGACACCACGAAGGAGCGCACCTACACCGGCCTGAGCTACTATCGCCAGGCCATGCTCGCCCGCGCCCGCTTCGGCACGGACCGCCTGAACAACTATGCCGGCATGTACTGGTGGGGCGGCAAGTATCCCCTCAAGGACGACCTCGGGAAGTTCAACCCGTGGGAGATGAAGGACGCCGAGGCCCTGGTGCTCGTCGGTGGCCGCATCCGCACGGTGGAGCTGCCCAAGCAGTGGGACGTGCTGGGCCTGCTGCGCGTGGTGGTGGGCGACTACAAGGACTGCGGCATCGCCGACGAGGCACAGTATGCCGTCGGCCTCTACCACCAGAGCCGCCAGCAGTACCTCACCGCACTCGCCCAGTACGATCGGCTCAAGCAGGTCTTCCCGAAGAGCGATCAACTGGGCAACGCCGAATCGCAGATCCAGCGCATCAAGGCGCCGCAGGCGCGCATCAGCCAGGCCGGCGTGCAGCTTCCCGGCGAGCCGGCCAGGCTCCAGCTCAGCTACCGCAACACCAGCCGCGTGTGGTTCGTGGCCCGCCGCATCGACCACGAGGGATTCCTCAAGCGGCTGCGCGCCGAGAAGTGCGACCTCTACAAGGGCATGCGCACCTGGTACATGCTCCGCAACTGGCATGGCTACTTCGTCCAAGGCTACCACCCGAGCAACTGGCAACAGAAGATGGCCGCCGAGTTTGTGGGCAAAGAGGTGGCCCGTTGGGCCGACGACGTGAAGGACGACGGCACCCACCGCTACGCCCAGGCCACCCTCCAGACGCCGCTCGGTCAGCGGGGCGCCTATCTCATCTACGCCTACCTGGCTGAGCCGCCGGCCGACCACGCCCAGAAGACCGGCACCGATACGCTCAACCTCGGCAACAGCCGCGCCGTCTTCCCCCTCACCGACCTCGCCATCGTGGAGAAGAGGACCAAGCAGGGCAACCTTTACTTCATCGCCGACGCCCGCACCGGCGCCCCCGTGCCCAAGGCCAGCGTGCAGGTGCTCCGCCACTGGAGCCGATACGATTCCAAGAAGCGCAAGAGCCTGCACTACAAGACAATTCACGACCTCACCACCAACGACCAGGGCATCGCCGTCCTGCCGTGGCAGGACCCCCGCGGCAGCTTGCACGTGATGGTGAAGGCCGGCGAGCGCCTGGCCTGGAGCGGCATGAGCTACTGGGGCCACTACTCGCCCTCGCGCATGCGCGACGGCCGCTTCGCCTACGTCATCACCGACCGGCCCGTCTACCGCCCCGGCCAAACGGTGCGCTTCAAGGTCTGGTGGCGCCAGATGAACAACGGCATCCTCACCAACCTGCCCGGCCAGAGCCTCACCGTCACGGCCTACGACCGCAAGGGCAACAAGGTGCACAGCGTGGCGAAGAACACCGATCAGTTTGGCGCCATCGATGGCGACTTCACCCTCGGCGACGAGCCGCCGCTGGGCGTCTACCGAATTCAGGTGCACGGCACCAACTACGCCGGCGGCGCCAACTTCCGCGTGGAGGAATACAAGAAGCCCGAGTTCGAAGTGGCCGTCGAGCCGGGCACCACCCACACCAAGCTCGGCGACAAGGTGACCGCCCAAATCAAGGCCACCTACTACTTCGGCGGCCCGGTCACCGACGCGAGCGTCAAGTACAAGGTCTTCCGCGAAGAGTACTCCCACGCCTACTACTTCCGCGGCGAGTGGGACTGGCTCTACGGCGCCGGCTATGGCTGGGTGTGGTACGACTACCCGTGGTTCCCTTGGTGGGGGCGGGTGGTCCGGTGCTGCTGGGTGCCGCCACATTGGTGGTGGGGCAGCTACGGCATCGCGCCGCCCAACCCCGTCCGCGAGCTGGTGAAGCAGGGCGAAGGCCCCATCGGCGCCGACGGCACGCTGAAGGTGGAGGTCGACACGGCCGCGGCGAAGCGCGACCACCCCGACCGCGACCACCGCTACATCGTGCAGGCCGAGGTGCGCGACTCCAGCCGCCGCGTGATCACCGGCGAGGGCGCCATCAAGGTCACCCGCCAGGCCTACTACGCCTTCATCCAGCCCGACCGCGGCTACTATCGCCCCGGCGAGGAGATGGTCGTCCGCGTGCGCTGCCTGTCGCCCGACAACCAGCCCGTGAAGGCCGAGGGCCTCATCACCGTGTCCAGCGTCGTCTTCGGCGGGCCGGACAACGCCCGCATCGAGCAGACCGAGCTCAAGCGCTGGACCGCCTCCACCGACGAGCGCGGCCTGCTGGACTTCCGCCTGCGCCACGAGAAGAGCGGCCAGCTCAAGATCAAGTTCACTGCGCCCGACAAGTGGGGCGGCCAGGTGGAAGGCTACGCTCTTGTGTGGGTGTGTGGCCGCGACTTCGAGGGCAAGCTCCACCGGTTCAACAACCTCGAGCTCATCACCGACAAGCGCACCTACCAGCCCGGCGAAACCGCCCACGTGATGATCAACACCCAGCACGCCAACAGCACCGTGCTCTTCAGCGACGACGTGGACAACCACCACCTGCTCTCGTGGCGCGTGCTCCACCTGCCCAACCGCAGCACCGTGGTCGACGTGCCCATCACCAGGCACCACCACCCCAACTTCTTCATCGAAGCCACCACCGTGGCCGCTACCCGCGTGCACAGCCAGAGCCGCCGCATCTGCGTGCCGCCCGAGAAGGGCA
Source organism: Candidatus Brocadiia bacterium (assembly GCA_016782825.1). Classification (GTDB taxonomy): domain Bacteria; phylum Planctomycetota; class PUPC01; order DSUN01; family DSUN01; genus BS750m-G60. The sequence continues at coordinate 14,968 of JADHXT010000031.1, forward strand.
TCATCAAGCTGGCCGTCGCCACCGACAAGCCCGAATACCAGCCCGGCGAGAAGGCCACCGTGAAGGTCACCGCCAAGACCCTCGACGGCAAGCCCGCCCAGGCCCAGGTGTGCCTGAGCGCCTTCGACAAGAGCGTGCTCTACATCCAGCCCGAGTACACCCCGCCCATCGCCAAGTTTTTCCACGGCAACGTGCGGCACCACCGCGTGCAGATGAGCACCAACCTCGTGGAGCAGTTCAGCGCCTGGGGCTACGTGCATCGCCCCTTCCAGCAGCTCTACCCCTATCCCGCCGCGTGGTGGGGCATCTGGGGGCCGAGCGTGAGCGATTGGCGCACCGTGAATGGCAAGGACATGGGCCGCCTCGCCGGCGATTCCCTCTCCGTCGACCAGGCCGGCCAGAAGCGCAAGTCCCAGGCACTCCGCGAAGAGGCGGTGGATGCGGAAGGCGGCGCGCGCGATGCCTTTGCCGCCAAGCCGTCCTCGGCTGCTGCGCCCCGCCGGGCGACGAACCGCCTTGCCAAGAGCGAGCTCAAGAACGGCGCCGACGACAGCGGCCCCGGCGGCGGCCCCGGCGGCGGCCCCGATTTCGCTGCGGCCGAGGTGCGCCAGAAGTTCGCCGACACCGCCTGCTGGCTCACCACACTCACCACCGACGCCGACGGGGTGGC
>JADHXT010000032.1 GCA_016782825.1 Candidatus Brocadiia bacterium
CCATCGCTCTTTCTCCTTCAACACAAAAGTTTTCGCGGGGAGGGGGTGCGGGGGAGGGGCGCCTTTTCCAAAAGGCACCCCTCCCCCGCAGATTCTCACCCCAGTTCTTTTTCGTACCCTTCATCCGTCCAGCAGGCACCGCCGAGGAGTTTGCTCAGCGGGTCGGCGGCGGCGTCGGCGAAGCCGAGGTGGGAGTGTCGGCGCCAGCCTTCGGCGATGGCGAAGCGTCCGCTCATCTCGCCCACCTTCCGGCACATGGCCTCCATTTCGCTCACGTAAGCGCCGATGCCCTGACTGGAGTCCAGCCAGTCCTTTTGTGTCCTGTGCTGAGCGAGCATCTCGCGTTTGAGTTCGAGAGCGGGGGCGATGTCCACGTATTGCCCCGAGCGGACCAGTCGGCGCAAGCCGTCGCGCAGGCCGTGGGGCAGGCCGTGGTAGAGCACGGTGTGGCCGTCCCACGGGGGCGTGGGCGGGTCGCAGGCGAAGTTGGGCATCCCGCGCACGAAGGCGGCGGTGACCAGGATGCGGCAGGCGTTGGTGTGGTCTTCCATGTAGTCCTGGGGCGAGGGGACGAGCATGAGCGTGGGCTGGATATCGCGGATGACGGCGGCGGCTCGGGCGACGAGTTCGGGGGTGTAGAAGACGGCCAGGTCGTCGCACAGGGGCGGGTGGTAGACGGCGCCGGCGAGGGCAGCGGAGGCCTCGGCCTCGGCACGGCGGAGGCGGATAATCTCGTCCTTGCCGTACTGAGTCGTGCCGCAGGAGCCGTTGGCGAGGTTCCACATGTGGATTTCGCAGCCGGCGGCTTTGAGGCGCAGCAGGGTGCCGGCGAACATGAACTCGATGTCGTCGGGGTGCGCCGCGGCCGCGAGCGCGACCGGGGGGCGTGGGGTATCGGCGTGGTCGGCCATCGGATCTCCCTCGTGCCGATGAGAGCAACAGTGGAACCGTCTGCGCGCTGGATAGTAAACGAGCAACGCCGTTGTGTCAAGAGCGCCCCGCCCTGGCCCGCCGCCGGTTCTCAGCAGGGAGGCTGCCACCTGTTCGGCTGGCGGCCACGTGGTGAGTCCGCCGCCGCAGGAAAGTCATCCCGAGCGAAGCCGAGGGATCTGGCCTCGAGCGGCGCTCGCGCCACCGCACCGCGCCCACCGCTGCAAGGTTTCTCGACTTCGCTTCGCGGAGCCTGCCCTGAGCGGAGCCGAACGGGCTCGAAATGACCGGGGTGGGCAGGGGTTCCATGCCTGAAACCGGGGGCGAACCAGCGCCCATGCCTTCTGCTCTCGTGTGAGATCGTCAATGAAGCGGGAGCTTCGCAGAGGCGTTACGAAGGAGGACCTTCGTAACGAGAAGGAGACTACCTATCCGTCCATGCACGCATCCGCTTTTCCACCCCTCCAATCCCGACGGTCCTTGGGTCACGAGCCGGCGGCGTAGGCGATCGCCGCACGGACGTCGTCTTCGCGGAGGGTGGGATACTGGCTCAGGATGGCCTCGGTCGTCTCCCCTGCCTTCAGATAGTCGAGGATGATCGAGACCATGATGCGAGTTCCCTTGATGCACGGCTTGCCGTGACACACGGCGGGGTCCACCGCGATCCTGTCCTGCCAGTCAACGGTCGCCATCTGGGGTCTCCTCACTGCACGAGCGTCTTGATTGCATTATAGCCCTGCTGCCACCGTGAAGCAACACGTTCGCAGGCTGACACGCCCCCGGTCTGCGGCAGGCCGGACGCCTCCTGACCGGCTGTCGGCGGCCGCCCTCTGCCGCCCTTTCAGGGCTTGAGGGGTGGGGGGCGTGTGACCCAGGGCGTCGCCGCTCGCATCCGCTCGCGGCTTGCCCTGGGCTATCTCCTCTCGCCCCGTTGGGGCTCAAGAGTACCTCACAGGCGGAGACTGGGGGCGTGGCAGGCACCGATGGGCCGCGCTTTGCCCCGGCGCGGCTCTGCGGTACAATAGGTGAACACCCCGTGAGGAAGCAGCGATGAGCGATCCCCGGAACTCCATCGTCATCAAGGGCGCGGCCGAACACAACCTCGCCCACATCGACGTGGCCATCCCCCGCGACACGCTGACGGTGATCACCGGCCTCAGCGGCTCGGGGAAGAGCTCGCTGGCCTTCGACACCGTGTTTGCCGAGGGGCAGCGCCGCTACGTGGAGAGCCTGTCGGCCTACGCCCGCCAGTTCCTCGAGCAGATGGAGAAGCCGGACGTGGAGAGCGTGGAGGGCCTGCCGCCCACCATCTCCATCGAGCAGCGCGGCGGCATCGCCAGCCCGCGTTCCACCGTGGCCACCACCACCGAGGTATACGACTACCTGCGCCTGCTCTACGCCCGCGTGGGCCAGCCGCACTGTCCCCTGTGCGGCCGCGAGATTCGCCAGCAGAGCGCCGAGCAGATCACCGATGCCATCCTCGCCCTGCCCGAAGGCACCCAGCTCATGCTCCTGGCGCCGATGGTGCGCGGCCGCAAGGGCGAACACCTTCAGGTGATCGACCGCATCGCACGGGAGGGGCTGGTGCGCGCCCGCATCGACGGCGAGACCTATCCCGTGGAGGAGGCGCCGAAGCTCGACAAGCGCCGCAACCACACCCTCGAGGCCGTGGTGGACCGCCTGGTGGTGGATGCCACGCTGCGGTCGCGGTTCCAGGATTCCGTGGAGATCGCGCTCGGCCTCGGCGAGGGGCTGGTGATCGTGTCGCACGCCGCGGGCCGCACATGGCACGACACCCTCTACAGCCAGCACTACGGCTGCCCCGAGTGCGGGGTGAGCATCGAGGAGCTGGCGCCCCGCACGTTCAGCTTCAACAGCCCCTACGGCGCCTGCCCCGAGTGCGACGGCCTGGGCACCCGCCTGGAGCTGGACCCCGAGCTGGTGGCGCCCGACCCCAGCCTGTCGCTCGACGACGGCGCCATCCACGCGTGGCGCCGCGGCGAGGCGATGAGCGGCTGGTTCAACCACGTGCTGCGCGGCTTCTGTGCGAGCTTCGGGGTGGACATGTCCACGCCGCTTCGCAAGCTGCCGAAGGCCGTGCGCCGCATCCTGCTCGACGGCACCACCGCGGCCGACGAGGCGAAGCGCGGCGCCGCCTTCGAGGGCGTGCTGCCCAGCCTCGCACGCCGCTTTGCCAAGACCGAGAGCGACTCGGTGAAGAGCCGCCTGATGGACTACATGAGCGAGCTGCCGTGTCCCGCCTGCGGCGGCGCCCGTCTGCGTCCCGAGTCGCGTGCCGTCACCGTGGGCGGGCGGCCCATCCACGAGGTGGTGCGGCTGTCGGTGGTGGACGCGCGCGGCTTCCTCGGCGGCCTCGCGTTCGGCGACGAGCAGCTCGCCATCGCCGGGCCCATCCTCAAGGAAGTGACGCATCGGCTCCAGTTCATGGCCGACGTGGGCGTGGGCTACCTGACGCTCGACCGCGCCAGCTCGACTTTGAGTGGCGGCGAGGCGCAGCGCATCCGCCTGGCCACCCAGGTGGGCTCGGGGCTGGTGGGCGTGTGCTACGTGCTCGACGAGCCCACCATCGGCCTCCACCACCGCGACGGCGGCCGCCTGCTGGCCACGCTCCGCCACTTGCAGGGCCTGGGCAACACCGTGATCGTGGTGGAACACGACGAGCAGACCATCCGCGCCGCCGACCACGTGATCGACCTCGGCCCCGGCGCCGGCCACCACGGCGGACGCATCGTGGCCCAGGGCACAGTGGAGCAGGTGCTGGCCAACCGACATTCCATCACGGGCGACTATCTCGCGGGCCGGCGGCAGATCCGCGTGCCCGCCGCCCGCCGCCCGCTGTCCACGCACAAGGCCATCGCCGTCAAGGGCGCCCGAGCCAACAACCTGAAGAACATCGACGTGGCCATCCCCGTCGGCGGCTTCGTGTGCGTCACCGGCGTGAGCGGCTCCGGCAAGAGCACCCTGGTGAACGACATCCTCTACCGCGCCCTCATGCGCCATTTCCACAACAGCCGCCTCAAGCCCGGCCCTCACACCCGCCTCACCGGCCTCCGCCACATCGACAAGGTCATCCTCATCGACCAGAGCCCCATCGGCCGCACCCCGCGCTCCAACCCCGCCACCTACACCAAGGTGTTTGGCGACATCCGCCGCCTCTTCGCCCAGCTCAAGGACGCCAAGGTGCGCGGCTACCCGCCCGGGCGGTTCAGCTTCAACGTCAAAGGCGGCCGCTGCGACGCCTGCGAAGGGCAGGGCACCAAGCGCATCGAGATGCACTTTCTGCCCGACATCTTCGTCACCTGCGAGGCCTGCAAAGGCCGCCGCTACAACCGCGAAACCCTCGACATCCGCTACCGCGGCCAGAGCATCGCCGACGTGCTCGAGATGACCGTGGCGGACGCCCTGGAGTTCTTCGACGCCTTCCCCCGCGTGAAGCGCATCCTCCAGACCCTCGACGACGTGGGCCTCGGCTACATCGCCCTCGGCCAGCCGTCCACCACCCTCAGCGGCGGCGAGGCGCAGCGGGTGAAGCTCTCGTCCGAGCTGGCCCGCGTGGCCACCGGCCGCACCCTCTACATCCTCGACGAGCCCACCACCGGCCTCCACTTTGCCGATATCTCCCACCTGCTCGGCGTCTTCGCCCGCCTGGCCGACAAGGGCAACACCCTGCTCGTCATCGAGCACAACCCCGATGTCGTCAAGTGCGCCGACTGGATCATCGACCTCGGCCCCGAGGGCGGCGACGAGGGCGGCCGCGTGGTGGCCGAAGGCCCGCCCGAGGCCGTCGCACGCACCCCCGGCTCCTACACCGGCGCCATGCTGGCCCAATACCTGGGGCTCTCGCCTCTCGCCAATGCGGGGTTGAACAATCCAGCCGATAATGGTACGCTAAGAGGCTGAGGGCAACGCGTGGGGCGACTCCGTACCGTGTCACAGGACCCGCGGATGATGCAGTGCTGCCGGTGTGGGTGGCGGGTGTGGCTTTGGGCCGTGGGACTGGCCCTGGCCGCTGCCGGCTGCTCGCCCACTTACCACAGGAAAGACGCCGACCGCGAGGTGTATCGCATCCTCGACCAGGCGCGCCAGCGCCAGGTGGGCCTGCGCGCCCTGTTCAGCATCGAGCCAGCCGCCGAGCCGCCGCTCGTGGTGCTGCGCCGCTGGCACGAGGCCCGCACCGTGGCCGCGCAAGGCCCCGGCCCCGTGGCCAAGCCGCCGGAGGGCGAGCCTGCCGGCAACGGCCTGCCCGAACAGAAAGACGCGGCGCGCCTCACCCTGGCCGACGCCCTCGAGCTGGCCGCCCGTTACAGCCGCGAGTACCAGAGCGAGAAGGAAGACCTCTACCTGGCCGCACTCGCCCTCACCCTCGAACGCCACAACTGGAAGCCCTCGTTCTTCGCCACCTTCACAGGCGCCTTCTCCAAGGACAAGACTGAAAAGGTGGCCGTCGACCAGCTCCGCGACCCGACCGATGGCGAGAAGCGCGCGGCTGTCCGCGCCGCCACGGCGACGGCTGCCGTCACGGGCACCCCTGTCGACCGCGACCTGATCGACGATGCGAAGACGAAGACCGGCGAGAGCCGCCGCTTCGCCAAGAGCCGCAGCCTCAAGACCGAAGTGGGCGTGAGCCAGCTCCTCGCCACCGGCGGCGAGATGACCATCCGGTTCACCACCGACCTCGCCCGCGTGTCCACCGTCGAGCCGCGCGAGGCCATCGCTTCGGTGCTCTCGGCCGAGATCATGCAGCCTCTGCTGCGTGGCGGCGGCCGCCTGGTGGCCCGCGAAAACCTCACGCAGGCCGAGCGCGACACCGTGTACGCCGTGCGCAGCTTCGCCCGCTTCCGCCGCACCTTCGCCGTCACCATGACGAGCCAATACTTCCGCGTGCTCCAGCAGCGCGACGCCGTGGTCAACGAATGGGACAATTACAAGCGGCTGCGCCAGGCGCGGCAGCGCATGGGCGACATGGCCCAGGCCGGCCGCCGGGCGGAGTTCGGGGTCGATGAGGCCCGACAGGACGAGCTGCGGGCCCGCGACAACTGGGTGCGCGGCTTGCAGCAGTACCAGGAGCAGCTCGACGAGTTCAAGATCACCCTCGGCCTGCCCACCGAGGCCGCCATCGAGCTGGACCCCGCCGAGATCGACAGCCTGCGCCGCGCCGGCCCTCGCGCCGTGAACCTCACCCAGGAACGCGCCATGACCACCGCCCTCGAACGGCGCCTCGACCTGCTCAACGTGCGCGACCAGCAGCAAGACGGCGAGCGGACGGTGAAGATCGCCCGCAACGGCCTGGCGCCCGACCTCGCCATGCGGCTCGGCGTGTCCATGGCGTCCCGCGAGCGCCGCCGCTCGGTACCCATGCTCGATGAAAGCGGAGCCGAGATCGGCACCGTCACCGTCGTGGACCAGCGCCGCCCCGCCCGCTTCTCCACGCACCGCGGCGTGTTCACCGCAGGCGTCGACGGCGAGCTGCCCCTCGACCGCAAGAGCGAGCGCAACGCCTACCGCACCGCACTGATCAGCCTCGAACGCGCCAAGCGCAGCACCACCGGAACCGAAGACCAGGTGAAGCTGAGCGTGCGCCAGGCCTGGCGAAACCTCGAACAGGCCGCCCAGAGCTACCACATCCAACTGGCCAGCGTGGAGCTCGCGCGTCGGCGCCTGGAGAGCACCAGCGACCTGCTCCAGCGCGGCGACGCCACCGTCAAGAATGTCCTCGATGCCAACGAAGCCCTCGTGAACGCCCAGAACGCCCTCACCCGAGCCCTGGTCGACCACCAACTCGCACGCCTCGGCCTGTGGCGCGACACCGAGCTGCTCCGGGTGGACGAACACGGCGTGTGGCAGGAACTCAACCATGAAGATTGACCCGTCCCGTCCTCCGTCTGCCGCCCTGGATGCTCCGGGCCGGCGCGGCTCCGCGCTGCTTCGCTGGCTCGTCGGCCTCGTGGTGCTCGGCGGCCTCGGCTACGGCGGCTGGTGGGGCTGGAAGGCCTACGGCCGCCGGTGGCTCGAGGAGGGCGCCAAGAAGTCCATCGCCCGCGCCACCTACGCCGTGACGCGCCGCGAGCTGCCCATCACCGTCATCGCCAGCGGCAGCCTCAAGGCGCGCAAGAGCGAGGTGATCGCATCCAAGGTGGAGGGCAAGGCCACCATCCTCGAGATCATCAAGGAAGGCACGCTCATCACCCCGGAGGACGTGAAAAACGGCAAGGTGCTCGTGTTGCTCGATGCGGCCGACCTCCAGGAACGCCTGATCCAGCAGCAGATCACCTTCGCCAACGCCGAGTCCGCCTACACCCAGGCCAGAGAAGCCTACGACATCCAGAAGAGCCAGGTGGAAAGCGACATCCAGAACGGCAAGCTCAACGTCAAGTTTGGCCGCCTCGACCTCGAGAAATACGTGGGCGAGAAGCTGGCCGACCTCGCCCTCGCCGACACGGTGGACCTCCTCGAGCTCGCCAAGCAGCACGCCGCCGCCGCCCGCACCGAACGCCAGCGCATCGAAGCCAGCGTGGCCGAGGCCATCAAGCAGGTGGAGCGCGCCCTCGTGGCCGCCGCCGCCGACCGCTCCAAGAAGCCCAACCCCACGCAGGGGAAAACCCCGGCGGCAGCGTCCATCCAGAACACGATCGGCCGCGAGACCTCGGCGCTCGCCGTTACCCAACCCGCCCGCGCCGACAAGGACGGCCCCATCGTGTTTGGCGGCGCCGCACGCCAGAACAAGCGCAAGCTCGAAGCCGACATCGACCTGGCCATCGAGGAGTTCAAGCGCGCCGCCGACAAGCTCGTGTGGACCGCCCGCCTCGAAAGCAAGGGCTACGTGAGCCACAACGAGCTCGAGGCCGACCAACTGGCCGTCAAGCGCGAGCTCATCAACCTCGAGCAGGCCCTCTCCGCCCGCGAGATCTTCCTCCGGTATGAATTCCCCAAGGACGCCGAGGAGTTCCTCTCCATCTACCGCGAGCGGGTGCGCGAGCTGTCGCGCATCGAGGCCCGCGGCCGCTCGGCCCTGGCCCAGAAAGAGGCCGACCGCCGATCCAAGGAGGCCACCTTCAAGACCCAGAAGGACAAGCTCGAGAAGCTCAAGAAGCAGGTGGGCTACTGCACCATCCGCGCCACCACGCCCGGCCTGGTCATCTACGCCAGCTCCGGCGCCCGCAGCAGTCGCCACTCTTACTCCACGCCCATCGACAAAGGCTCCACCGTGCACGAGCGGCAGGAAATCCTCCGCATGCCCGACCTCTCCTCGCTCGCCGTCGAGGTGGGCATCCACGAGTCGCTCATCGGCCGCGTGAAACTGGGGCTCCCCGCCGAGATCCGCATCGAGGCCATGCCCACCCTCGCCCTGCGCGGCACCGTGGTGTCCGTCGACCCCCTGCCCAGCCCCAAGGACTGGTGGAACCGCGGCTACATGGAATTCAGCACCGACGTGTCCATCGACGGCCAGCTCGCCCCCGACCTCAAGCCCGGCATGTCCGCCAGCGTGGAAATCCATGTGCGCACCCTCCACGCCGTGGTCGCCGTGCCCGTGCAGGCCGTGAGCGTCCGCGCCGGCCGCAGCGTGGTCTACGTGGTGCAGGGCGACAAGGAGGTGCCCCGCGAGGTGGAGCTCGGCGAGGCCAACGAGACCCTCGTCGAAGTGCGCAAGGGCCTCACGGAGGACGAGAGGATCCTCAGCCAGGCCCCGCGCGACAGCGGTGCCAAGAAGAAGGCCGACGAAAAGGGCAACGGCAAGAAGAAAGGCGGCCCGCCTGCCGTCGACAAGAGCAAGGGAGCGCCCGACGCCAAGGCACGGCCTCAGCCGCGCACCCCCGATGGCAAGCCGGGCGCGGCCAAGACCTCGCGATCGTCGCGCTCCAAGCGGCCTCTCAGGAAGTAGCACGGAGTTTCCCCCACGCCACACGGCGCAAACACGAACGGCGCGGCCATGGCCATCGCACAAGTTGTCGACCTCGTGAAGACCTATCGCATGGGCGCCGTGGAAGTGCATGCCCTGCGCGGCGTGGACCTCGCGATCAACGAGGGCGACTACATGGCCATCATGGGCCCCTCCGGCTCGGGCAAGAGCACCTTCCTCAACCTCCTCGGCTGCCTCGACACGCCGACCCGCGGCTCCTACTTCCTCGGCGAGCAGGACGTGGCCCGCCTGAGCGACGCCCAGCTCTCCCACATCCGCTGCCACCGCATCGGCTTCATCTTCCAATCCTACAACCTCATCCAGCAGCTCTCCGTGGTGGAAAACATCGAGGTGCCGCTCTACTACCAGGGCCGCTCGGCACACGAGAGCCGCCTGCGGGCCACCGCACTGGCCGAGCAGGTGGGCCTCGCCGACCGCGCCACCCACCGGCCCCACGAGCTGTCGGGCGGCCAGCAGCAGCGCGTGGCCATCGCCCGCGCCATGGCCAACGACCCCTTCATCATCCTTGCCGATGAGCCCACGGGCAACCTGGACAGCGCCACCGGCACCGAGATCCTCGCCCTGCTCGATTCCCTGAGCCAGCAGGGCAAGACCATCATCACCGTCACCCACGACGAGCACGTGGCCACGAGCGCCCACCGCGTGGTGCGCTTCGGCGACGGCCGCATCGTGAGCGACACTTGACGAGGGCCCGATGCTAGGATTCCGCGTCCAACGCACCGTGAGCATGGGGCTCAAGAGCCTGTGGCTGCACAAGCTGCGCGCCGTGCTCACCGCCCTGGGCATCATCCTCGGCGTCACGTCGGTGATCGTCATGCTCGCCGTGGGCGAGGGCGCCAGCCAGGCCGTGCAGGCGCAGATCCGCCAGCTCGGCAGCAACAACATCATCCTCCGCAGCAAGAAGCCGCCCGAAGACAGCAGCACCGCCAGCGCAACCACCTTCGCCCTCTCCTACGGCCTCAAATATCTCGATGCCGAGCGCATCAAGGCCACCGTCCCCCAGGCCGACGTCATCGTGCCCGCGCGCCACATCGACTCGGAGTACATCGTCCGCTACCACCACCGCGTGAGCGGCACCGTGGTGGGCACGGTGCCGTGGTACACCGAGGTGGCCAAGCGCACCCTGTCGCAAGGCCGCTTCCTCACTTCGCTGGACATGCACCGCCGCGCCACGGTGTGCGTACTCAACGGCCCCATCGTGCGCAAGCTCTTCCCCTTCCACGACCCGCTGGGCGCCGTGGTGAAGGCGGGCAGCAGCGACTATCGCGTGGTGGGTGTGCTGGAGGGCCGCAACGCGGCGCCCGGCGCCAACGGCGCCGCCAGCGAGGGCTCCGGCGTGGAGATCTACGTGCCCATCACCACCCTCCAGAGCCGCTACGGCGACACCATTTTCAAGCGTCGCAGCGGCCAGTTTCAGGCCACCCAGGTGGAACTGCACCGCATCATCGTCCGCTCGCCGTCGCTGGATGAGGTGGTGCCCATCTCCAAGGCCGTCGAGCAGATTCTGGCCTACGGCCACACCAAGCAGGACTACGAGGTGGTGGTGCCCCTCCAGCTTCTGGAGAGCGCCGAGGAAACGAAGCGGCTCACCAACCTGCTTCTCGGCTCCATCGCCGCCATCTCGCTCCTCGTGGGCGGCATCGGCATCATGAACATCATGCTCGCCACCGTCACCGAGCGCACCCGCGAGATCGGCATCCGCCGCGCCCTCGGCGCCCGGCGCACCGACATCATCGTGCAATTCCTCACCGAGACGATCCTGCTCGCCGCCGGCGGCGGGCTGCTGGGCGTGGCCCTGGGCGTGGTGCTGCCCCACCACGTGGTCACCCGCTTCTTCGACGCGCCCACCATCGTCACCGCGAGGCCGTGCATTCTCGCCTTCTCCGTGTCGGTGGGCGTGGGGCTCATCTTCGGCATCTACCCCGCCTACCGCGCCGCCACGATGGACCCCATCGAGGCGCTCCGCCACGAGTGAGGCGCGCGGTCTTTCTTTGTGGGCGGCGTGTCCGCACGCCGCGTTTTCCGTGCCACGCACGCCACAGGGGCCAGGACGCGGGATGGGGACATCCCGCCCACACAGACCGCCTGAAGGCGGGACTCCCAACGAGGCCAGGCGAGGCGCGCTCGGAGTCCCGCGTCCACCCGGCCCCTCCGACCCCCAGCACCTGACACCCGGAACCCGGCACCCTCTCAGATCTTCGGATAGTCCTTCCCATTCAGGCTGCGGGCCACGGAGGCCAGCCATTCCTCGAGGGCGGCGCGCAGGGCCTTGGCGCGTTCGGCCTGCTGGCGGGCGAGGTTCGTGCGCTCGCCGGGGTCGCGGGTAAGGTCATACAGTTCGAGCTTCACGGGGCCGCTCTTGCCGTGGATGCGGTGGAGCTTCCAGGGCCAGTCGAGCCAGGCCGCGTGGCCGGGGAAGGCGTCCTCGGGATACTGCTGTTTGATCTTGCCGGCGTCGAGGCGCAGGCGTTCGGTCTTGTCGCTCTCCTTGCCGGCTTTCTGTGCGGCGAGCAGTTCGGCCATCCATTGCTTGCTGGGCGTGCCGATGCCGCCGGCGGGATGGTTCCAGAAGCCCATGGGCCTGGGGCGTGCGGTCATCTTTCCGTCGAGCAGGGGCACGAGGCTCACGCCGTCGAGCGGCGGCTGGTGGGGCATGCGCACGCCCACGAGGTCGAGCAGGGTGGGGTAGATGTCCGAGGTGTTGCACGGCACGGCGGTGACGCGCGGCGTGGGCAGCCGGGCGGGCCATTCCAGGATGGCGGGCACGCGGAGGCCGCCCTCGTAGACCTGCCCCTTGTGGCCGCGGCCGCCGGTGGCCCCGAGGCCGGCCAGGCCGCCGTTGTCGCTGCAATACCATAGGAGCGTATGGTCGCGGATGCCCAGAGTCTTCAACTCGCCGCGCAGCTTGCCGAAGGCGCGGTCCATGCCGGTGATCTCGCCGAGGAAGTGCTGCTTGCGCTTCGGCTGGGCGGCGTAGAGCTTGCGGTCCTGCTCGGCGGCCTGGTGCGGGCCGTGGGGCGAGCCGAACCACACGACGGCGAGGAAGGGCCTGGCGCCTTTGGCGTGCTTGCGGATGAACTCGATGGCGGCGTCGGCGGTGACCATCGAGCTCTCGCCGTGGGTCTGCACGGCCACGCCTTCGCGGCTGAGGATGGGGTTGTTGTCGAAGAAGTTGGGCGCCGAGAGCCACTCGTCGAAGCCGCTGGCGCCGGGGTTCACCGGGCTGCCCTTGCGCACCGAGCCCAGGTGCCACTTGCCGAAGTGGCCGGTCGCGTAGCCGGCGGTCTTGAGCGCCTCGGCGATGGTGATCTCCTGCGGGCGCAGCGTGCGGCCCCACTTGAAGCAGGCGAAGCGGTTGGGGTGGCGGCCGGTCATCACGCTGCCGCGGGTGGGCGAGCACACGGGGGCGGCGGCGTAGAAGCGGTCGAAGCGCAGGCCCGCGGCGGCCATGGCGTCGAAGTGCGGGGTCTTGAGCACGCGGTGGCCGGCGTAGGCCATGTCGCCCCAGCCCTGGTCGTCGGCCATGCACAGCACGATGTTGGGTTTGCGCTCTGCCGGCGCGCCGATGGCGCTCCGCAGACGGCTGAGGCAGGCGCCCGCACCTGCGATCTGGAGAAACCTCCGACGCGACGTGGCCATGCCAATCCTCCTCGGCAGCGGTGGGCGGTGCAAGAGATGGGCGTAGTATGCCGGGAGCGTGCCGCCGCGTCAACTGCCGGTGGCCGCGCGGCTCACGCGAGCTCGAGCATGCGGTCGATGCTGTGGCGGGCCGCGGCGGCGACGGCGGGCGGCACGGTGACCGGGAACTGCATGTCCTCGAGCGCCCACACCATCTTCTCGATCGTGTTGAGCTTCATGTTCGGGCAGTCCGCGAGGTCGGACACGGGGAGGAAGGTCTTGGCGGGGCTGTCCTTGCGGAGGCCATGGAGGAGGCCGATCTCGGTGCCCACGATGATGGTGGCGGCGTCGGCGTCCTTGCACCACTTGATCATCCCGCTGGTGCTGGCCACCACGTCGGCGAGGTCCACCACGTCGGTGGTGCACTCGGGGTGGCAGATGAACGCGGCGTCGGGGTGCTGGGCCTTGAGTTCCAGCACGTCCTTGGCGCGGATGCGATGGTGGGTGGGGCAGTAGCCGGGCCAGAGGATGAGCTCGCGGCCGAGCTGGCGGGCCGCGTAGCCGCCGAGGCTCTGGTCGGGCACGAAGAGCACCTGGCGGCCGGCGGGGATGGAGGCCACGACCTTCACGGCGTTGGCGGAGGTGCAGCACAGGTCGCTGAGGGCCTTGATCTCGGCCGTGGAGTTCACGTAGGTGACCACGACGGCGTCGGGGTGCTTGGCCTTGGCCTCGAGCAGTTCGCGGGCGGTGATCATGTTGGCCATGGGGCAGCCGGCGCACGGGTCGGGGATGAGCACGGTCTTGTCGGGGCAGAGGATGGCGGCGGTTTCGGCCATGAAATGGACGCCGCAGAAGAGGATCACGTCGGCGTCGGTGGCGGCGGCCTGTTGCGAGAGGCCGAGGGAGTCGCCCGTGTAGTCGGCGGCATCCTGCACCTCGCCCCGCTGGTAGTTGTGCGCGAGGATCACGGCATTCCGCTGCCGCTTGAGTTCCTGCAAGCGCTCTTCGAGCGTGGTGTTGGGCATCCATCGTCTCCGGGGGCGCTTCCTTGTTGCCACCGGTGATTATAGCAGCGGCGGCGTGGGGCGGCAAATGGTCTTGCACCCGGGCTTCATTCTGGCTATAATATGGCTAGAATGCGATACGAGATTGTGCTGTCCCCTGACGCCGTTAAGGACCTCCGCGGGTTGCGGGCGCACATCCGCGCGGCGGTCCGAGACGCGTTGGAGAAGCACCTGCGCCACGTCCCGACGCGAAGCACTCGGACCCGCATCAAGCGTCTGAGGGGGCTGTCGCGCCCGCAGTACCGATTGCGCGAGGGGGATGTGCGCGTCTTCTACGACGTGGTAGGGGACACCGTGGAGGTCCTCGCGATCGTCGCGAAGCGGAATGCCGCGGCATGGCTCGAACGCGCAGGAGAAGGCGATGAAGACCGCTGCACTGAATAGGGTGAAGGACTCGTTGTCCAAGTACCTGCGGATGGCCGAGGAAGAGGAGATCGTGATCACGCGGCACGGCAAGCCGGCAGGGATCCTGATCGGCTTTGGTTCGGAGGACGAATGGCTCGACTACCGGCTGGAGCACGATCCGCGCTTCCTCCAGCGCGTGGAACGCGCGCGGCGGCACCTGCGCGCGGGGCAGGGCGTGCCACTCGAGGAGATCGACCTCTAGCCGCCGTCGGTGGTACCGATGGCCATGATGCTGGAGGGCGTCGTGTGGCGAGGGTGTCATGAGTGCGACCGACCGCGCGTACCGGTTGCTGCTGATCCTTGCGCTGGTGTGCCTTTCGTGGCTGACGATGCAAGCCGTGCATGAGCTGGGGCATTGCCTGCACGCGTGGGTGAGCGGCGGGTCCGTGTGGCGGGTGGTTCTCAATCCCTTGGTGTTCTCGGTCACTTACTACCGCAGGAATCCGCACCCGTTGTTCGTCGTGTGGGGCGGCGCGGTCTGGGGGTGCCTGCTGCCGCTCGGGGCGTTTGCGCTGGTTCGAGCCGTGCGCCCTTCGCTGGCGTACCTGTTCCGGTTCTTCGCCGGGTTCTGCCTGCTGGTGAATGGGGTGTATCTCGGGGGCGATGCGTTCCTGAAGGTCGCCGATGGCGGCGACCTGCTTCGCCACGGCTCGCCGCAATGGGTGCCCGTGGCGTTCGGGGTCGTTGCCAGCGTTGCCGGGCTGTGGCTGTGGCACGGGCTGGCGCGCAGCTTCGGGCTGGGACGGGATGGGCGGCCCGTGGACCGACGCGCGGCTCTTGGTGTCGCGACCGCTCTGGCCATCGTGGTGGCGGCCGAACTGCTGTTGTTCCCTGCGAAGTGACGGCCGATCGCCTCGCGATCTCAATCGCACCGCGCGTGTTGCTCGGCGAGGGCGACCATGCGCTGGAGGCGGGCGGGGCGCACGGCGGGGGCGACGGAGCAGGCGCTCGAGAGGATGTAGCCGCCGCCCGGGGCGCCGATGCGCAGACGGTCGAGCACGGCGGCCTCGAAGGCCGCGTCGTCGGCGCGGAGCATCTCGTTCACCGCGTCCAGATTGCCCTTGAAGAAAAAGCGGTCGCCCCACCGGGCCTTGGCCTCGGCGAGATCCACCGTGCCCAGCGGCGGCGGGTCCAGGGTGTCGATGCCATCGGCGCCGGTCGCGGCCATCAGGTCAAGTCGGTCGCCGATGGCGCCGCAGGTGTGGACGTAGGAGGGCAGGCCGAGGGCGTGGATGGCGGCGGCGAGGCGCTGCTCGTAGGGCACGACGAACTCGCGGTACATGCCGCGGCTGATGAAGCCGGCGCCGGCGAAGGCCGAGCTGACGAGCACCGCGTCGGGCTCGCAGGCGGCGTAGAGCTGCACCTGCGCGGCGGCGACGCGGGCGAACAGGTCGAGGAACGCGTGGCAGCGGCCGGGCGCCTCGAGGAGCGCCATCAGGGTGCTTTCGTAGCCGAACAGCTCCATCAGATGGGTGAAGGGCGAGAAGACCTCGGCGTGGACGCTGGCGTCGGGGCAGCGTTCGCGGGCGGTGCGGAGCGCGAGGGTGAACCACGGCGGATAGGCGGTGGGGTCGGTGAGGTCGGCGTCGGGCGGGATGTCCCACATGCTGGGCGCGTGCCAGGTGTTCCATAGATAGCC
>JADHXT010000033.1 GCA_016782825.1 Candidatus Brocadiia bacterium
CGTGTATCTGCCTCGCTACCTCTTCACTCGGCCCGGCGTGGCTGCCTTCAAGCTCACCGGCCCGTGGACGGTGGTCCTCGCCGGCGAGCCCTCCGCCAAGAGCTACGTGCAAAGCACGGCCGACAACAAGCCCGACTGGGCCAAGCCCGGCACATACGCCACCGCACCACCCATCGCCGCCGTCCGCTCCTTCGGCAAGGGGCGGGTGTGCGTGCTCGCAGCGCCGAACATGCACGTGTTCGCCAACCTCGGCAACCCCCTGTGGCCTCACACGATGGAGACCGAAGGCGACGCCGAGAGCGGCAAGCCAAGCCACGGCAACCGCCTGGTGGTCAACGCCCTCCGCTGGCTCGGCGAGCCCTCGCTGGCCATCGAGGGCACCGGCACCTACCGCGACGTGGCGCCCAAGCCCGTGCAGTATCCCGCCACGGTGGACTGGGATCGCCACCAGTTCGCCCCCGTGGCGCCGGGCGTGAAGCCCGACCAGTATGGCGATGGCGTGCCCATCGCATTCCCCGAGTCGGCTGTGGGCGTGAAGGGGCTCATCGGTGCCCACACCGCGCTCACCGACGGCAAGGGCACCGTGGCCGACTACGTGGTCGCCGCCAGGAAGGCCGGCCTCCGCTTCATCGTGTTCACCGAGCCCCTGGAGCAGCTCACACCGGCTGAGCTTCAGCAACTGCACGCCGCCTGCGCCAAGGCCAGCCAGGACCCGCAGTTCGTCGCCTGCCCCGGGGTGGAGTTCACCGACGTGCTCGGCAACCGTTGGGCCGCCTGGGGAGAGAAGGTGATCTACCCGCCCGCCACCTTCGCCTACCGCGGTCGCGACTACACCCTCTGGGACGGCCAGCGCGTTTGGCTCACGGGCCACTACGAGCACCTCTGCGGCTTCCGCCCTAACGCGCTCATCGACTACCGCACCCTGGCCAAGGCCCCCGCCGACCGCACGAACATGTGGTGGTTCTTCCGCCTCTTCCCCTTCGCATACAACGGCACGACCCTCGTGGCCGACAACGTGGACCAGTGGCTCTTCGCCCTACGCGACTTGCGGTGGATGGACCTCGCGTCGTTCACCCGCGTCCGCTCGCCCGAGCAGGTGGCGCCGGCAGCCGCGACGTGCGTCACCGTGGTGCGCAACGTGGAGCAAGCCCGCAAGTGGCTCGACACCCGCTGCGCCTCCTACAACCACCCCGCACGCCCCTATGTCACCCAAGGCCCCCTGGTGCTCTTCTGGGAGGGGATGAACACCCAGATGGAGCAGCCGCTCCACATCACCCGCGGCATCCAGCGGGTGCGGCTGCGCTTCGACGTCGCCTCCGACGCCGGTATCCGCGAGGTGAAGGTTCATGACGCCAATTTCGGGGTCGTGCGCCGCTTCGTCGGCCAGGGCGCCCAGCGCGTGGCCCGCGACTTCGAGATGGTGCACGACAAGCAGCACTTCCTCACACTCGAAGTGGTCGACACCAAGGGCCGCCGAGCCATCTCCCGCTACATCCTTCTCTACTGCTACAAGAACGGCCTCTACCGCTGTGGCGACAACCTCAACACCCTCTCTTCCTCGGCCATCACCTGGCATCCCGAACGGGCCGAGATGCCCCTGGCCAAGCACCACGAGGATATCGCCCGGCTCTCCGTGGCCGGCTTCGACACGTCCAGCGGCGTGGCCCCCCAGCCCCGCATGTACTTCCACGACTTCATGTACACCCAGGGCAAACCCGGCCGCACACCGACCCATGAAGCCGGTGCCGTGAACAAGATCCTCGACGTCCGCCTCACCTCACACGACCTCCAGATATTCTCCTTCCGCATGGACCACCGCATCGAACGCTGGGACAACGACAAGCGTCCCGGCCCCGCCTTCGCCTCCATCCCCAGGAACATCGGGCCTCTGGATGTGTTCGAGCGCACCCACACCTGCACCGTGCTTCGCAGCCGCCTCGACTACTTCACCACGTGGAACCACCGCCGCGTGTTCGAGGGCTCGCGGCACTACCGCGGCGGCCTCGTCTGGCACGACGGCGAGATCCGCGTGAAGAAGGACGTGACCCTCCGCGGCAGCGTACCCATCCCCTTGTTGTTCATGGACGGCCCCGGCGGCGCCCCCTACCGCCAGTTCGACCACCTGTTCGTCACCGACGCCGAGCGCGGCACTCTCGCCATCGCCCTGCGCCCCCAGGACAAAGTCCACAAGCTCCGAGGCCGCATCCAGCCCGGCGGCTACATCGCTGCCATGCCCACCGACGTGGGCTACTACGCCTTCTTCCCATCGTCCGACAGTGACTTCGCCTACGATTCGCAGGACTGGGACAAGACGGTCGCCAAGTTTGGCCGCGTGTATGTGGGCCTCGGCCGCGACGGCCAGACACTCAAGGCCGGCACCGTGCTTCCCTATCGCTTCCTGCTCGCCACCCTGAACGACCGCCGCGTGTCCAACGAACTGCTCGAGGGAACTCGCCGTGCCTACAACCTCGACGGTGGTCGCTCGGGCTATCCCCTCACCGTGAAGCACGGCACGCTGTTGAACGCGCAGTTCTTCCTCACGCTCCAGGCGAAGAGCGGCGAGGTGGCGGTGGAGCTTGGCCCTCGCTCGATGATCTGCGACCTGCCTATCCGCGTGCGGGGTGTGGAGGACAATGGCTGTGCGGCGGTCTATACCAGCCGCGGCAAGTTCTTCCGCTTCGTGGCCGTCGCCAACGGAGCGGCACAGTTCCAGCAGTCCATCGAACGGCCTGTCACGATGTGGGTCGGCAACGTGTTCGCCGCTCAGGACAAGCGGCTGCGGCTCACTCTCGTGCGGCTCGGGCAGGCGCCGGGCAAGAAGCCCTTCCTGGAGGTGCACAATCCCACCGACGCGCCGATCCGCACGGTCGTCTCCTCCCCGCCTCACGCCCCAGTCTTCGGCGGCTTCCGCCGCGAGGTGACGGTGCCGTCAGGCTCGAGCATCCGCCTCACCGCCCTCGCTCCGTAGTCCCCCTCGACAGCGGTACAATGAAAACGGACGCCCGGCCATTCAGGCAGAGCGTCCGTTCGCTGGGTCGGCTTGGGCGGGGGCCTTACTTGCCCGCGTCCTTGGGGTCAACGCCGTGGAGCTGGTCGACCACCTTGAGCATGGTGGCGCTGGCGCCCCCGCGGAGGCCGTAGGCCAGTGCCGCCGCCTGGCGGTAAGCAAAGTCCGCATCGTGCGACGCAGCCGTGAGCACGGCGTCGGCGTCCCCGCTGGCCATTCCGCGCGCCGAGCAGGCACCGATGGCGATCACGGCCGCCACGCGCAGGGGCTTGGAGCTCTTGGGGCTGCGATAGACGTTGGCCAGCTCGGCGATCGCGCTCGGGTCGCCGATGTTGCGAATGGCGATGCACGCGGGGATACGCACCGAGTCGGGGTGCGTGGTGGCGACCACCGCGCGGCGGAGGGCGGTGAGTGCATCCTTGACGGCAAAGGTGGTGCGACCGGGGCGGATGGAGGCCAGGCTGGCCGCAGCGGCGGAGCTCATGGCCGTCGATGGGGCCTCGCCCCGCGGTGCCGGGGCCTTGGCGAGCACGCGGTCGATGGCGGCCCGCACCACGTCCTTGCTCAGCGGACGCGGCACGAAGGTCACTTCCTCCTTGCCGAATGCCTTGCGGAGCTTCGGTGTGTTGGCCTCGTTGCAAAGCACGAGGACCGCCACCTTGGCCAGCGAAGGAATCTCGCGGAGGATGGCGAGCAGCTTCACGGGGTCGGCCCGCTGGAGTTCGCCGTTGAGGATGATGACGTCTTTCGGAGGCAGGCGACGGCCGAGTGAGATGGCGTCGCGTTCGGTACGAGCCAGCTCAGGGGAGACGCCGGCGTCGCGGAGGTAGCCGCGCATCTCGTCGATGGCCGTGTTGTCCTCGTCCACGAGAAGCGCCACGCGGACGGCCGTTTCGGTGACGGCCTCGGCGAGGTTGGCGATCACGGCGTCAGCGTCCTGCACGACGTGGGTGGGGGCGATGGCCACGAGGGCGTTGGCCGCGGCGTAGCGGACGTGCTTGTTGGGATGGCCGAGGGCGGCGATAAGCGGCATGCCGTCCATCGGGATGCCGTAGCGGTTGGCGGCATCCTGCGGCGGGCCTTCCGGCACGCGGTCCTTGGCGCCGTACCAGGTCATGACGGCCTTGCGGGCCTTGGGCTCGCGCGCCTTGCCTCGGCCGCCCTTGTCGCGCTCTTCGCCGGGGAGGAGCTGGCGAGGCAGCGCGCTGCCGTCGCACACCGCCTGGAGGGTGTTGATACACGACACGGCCACGTCGGTCCTGCCGTCGCGAAGCGAGCGTGCGAGGGCCGCGAAGACGAACTTCTTGCCGGCGGCGTTGGCCACGAGGGGCGCCACCTTGAGGCGCTCGCACAGCGGCTTGGCCATCTCGGCGTCGGCCTTTTCCTTCTCGGACAGCGCTTTGCCTTCCGCTGCCGAGAAGTAACCGTCGAGGAGGTTCTGCTGGGCGTAGAAGGCGCAGAGGAGCAGCGGAATGGCCGGCTCGAACTTCGGGTCGGCGAGGAGCGCGTTGCGGGCGGACTCTTCGGCCATGCGGGAGGCGTAGAGGCTGCGCGGCACGCTCTCGGAGGCCAGGGCATTCTTGGTGCTGTCCCACCGCCAGACGAGATGCTCGTACAGGTGAGGCAGGACGATGCGCTGGTTTTCGTAGTAGTAGTCCTGCGCTAGGTCGAAGAAGGCGATGCAGGCCGGCTTGGTGAGGATGGCGGCGTCGCCGGCGGTCTTGGTGATGGCTTCCTTGGCGGCGGCGACGACCAGCGGGTGGCCGGTGGGGTCCTGCGCGAGCCACAGCAGAGCGGGCACGGCGCGCGCGTCGCCGATGGCCTCGAGCGCCTGGATGATGATCTGGCGGATCATGGGGTCGCCGTGCTTGAGGGCCTCGCACAGAGGCGGCACGCCGCTGCTGCCGAGGCGGGAGAGCACGTACTCGGCATAGGCGCGGTGTTCGTTGTTGCTGTCGCGGATGAGGAAGGCCACGAGGTGGGGCACCGCGTAGTCGCCGGCGATGATGAGCTCTTCCATGGCGAAGGTGCGTTCGAGGAAGCCCTTGGTGAGGGCTTCGACGAGCTGCTCGATGCGCTTGGGGTCGCGGAGCTGTGCCAAGCGGCCTTTGTAGGCCATCTTCTGGAGGCGCTCGGCCTGTGCCTTGAGGTCGGCGTTGCCGCTATCGAGGGCGGCGTCGAGGAAGCGGGCCACGGTGATGGCATAGAGGTCGGCGATGAGCTTGCTGTTGGGCTTGGCCACAATCCCCTTCTGGAGCTCGGCGGCGGCCTTTTCGTACTGGCGGGTGTCGATGAAGGCCAGGGCCTTACGGAAATGGTCCTTGAGTGCGGCGGTGGTGGCGTCGTCTCCGGCAGCAGGGTCGAGGCTGGCGCTCTTGGGCGCCGCCGGGGTGGCGGGTGCGGCGGGTGGCGCCGTCTCTCCTGCAAACACACCCGCAGAAACGAGTAGGGAGAGCACGAGAGGGAGGGTCGCGCGGGTTGGAACAGTGGGCATGCCGTAGACCTCCTTGCAGGGGCTGATCGTCAGGGGAGTTCCTGCTGAATCAAGTCCTCGTAGCTTTCGCGCCGTCGCACGACGCGGTACGTGTCGCCATCGACCAGGACTTCGGCGGCCCGTGTCCTGGCGTTGTAGTTGGAGCTCATGGCAAAGCCGTAGGCGCCGGCGCTGAAGACGGCGAGCAGGTCGCCCTGCTGCACGTCGGGCAGGTGGCGCCCCTTGGCCAGGAAGTCGCCGCTCTCGCACACGGGCCCGACGACGTCGGCGGGGCCGCAGCCATTTTCTTCGAAGGGCGCGTCGCTGAGGACGGGCCACACGGCGTGGTAGGCGTCGTAGAGCGACGGGCGGATCAGGTCGGTCATGGCGGCGTCGCAGACGATGAAACGGCGGCCGCCGGAGCGTTTGACGTGCACCACGCGGGTGAGCAGGATGCCGCTGTTGCCGGCGATGTAGCGGCCGGGTTCGAGGATGAGCTTCTTGCCTGCCTCGCGGATGACGGGCACGAGCAGCTTGGCAAAGGCGCTGGGCGGCACGGCCTGGCCGGGCTGGTAGTCGATGCCGAAGCCGCCGCCGATGTTGATGTACTCGATCTCGCTGTTGGCCGGCGCGCACTGGTTGGCGAACTCGATGAGCTTGCCGAGCGATTCGGCGTGGGGCTTGGGGTCGGTCACCTGCGAGCCGATGTGGCCGTGGTAGCCGACGAGCCGCACGTGGGGATAGTCGGTGATGCGGGCCACGATGCCGGCCGCGGTCTCGAAGTCGATGCCAAACTTGTTTTCCTTCTTCCCCGTGGTGATGTAGTGGTGGGTCTGGGGGTCCACATCGGGGTTGAGGCGGAGGGCCACGCGGGCCGTGGTGCCGAGGTCGGCGGCCACGCGGTTGATGGCCGCGAGTTCGGAGCTCGATTCGGCGTTGAACATGAGGATGCCGGCGTCGAGGGCTTCGCGGATCTCACGGTCGGTCTTCCCCACCCCGGCGAAGACCACGGTGGACGGGTCGGCGCCGATGTGGCGCACGCGGAAGAGCTCGCCGCCGGAGACGATGTCGAAGCCGGAGCCGAGGCCGCGCAGCAGCTCGAGCACGGCCAGGTTGCCGTTGGCTTTCACGGAGTAGCAGATGAGGGGATCGGCCTCGGCGAAGGCATCGGTCAGCGTGCGGTACTGCTGCTCGATCGCCGCCCGGCTGTAGACGTAGCAAGGCGTACCGACTTGGCTCGCCAACTCGGCAGCGGGGAGATCGTCACAGTTGAGGCATCCGCCTCGGTAGCTGAAAGCGTCCATTGCAGTCCACATCGGGCAGGCGGCCGGGGGCCTGCCTAGTCTTCCGATCGCCATTCGAGGCGGAACGTCTCTTGGGTGCCCAGCAGGAGCTCGTGGCTCGTGTTCCGGAGGTCGGTGATCACGATGCGCTTCACTCGCTTCCCGTCCACGAACGTGCCATTCGAGCTGAGGTCTTCGACCTCGATGCTGTTTGCGTTGTAGTAGCTGATACGCACGTGCTTGCGGGAAACGGACTTGAAGTCCTTATGGCGGCTCTGTTCCTCCGCGTTGAGGGCTTCCCAGGATTTCAGCGTTTGCAGGGAGATATCGCAACTCCGGCTCCGACCCACGACCACCGTGCACCCGTAGTCGATCGGGTACTCGATGCCGCGGACGAAGCCGTCCGACCCGACCAGTACAGGACCTTGGGCCACCTGAGCCGTCTCCTGCAACAGCGTCCCTGCGTAAGTGTTGACACGGTATCAGATTGTGGCGACAATTGCAAGCGAAAACCGCCGCAGGGGCCTGATTTCCGCCCGCTGACGGGCGTTTCTGCCGCGCGTTGGCCTTGCCGGCAGCGCGCACATTACGGTCTCGGCAGCGATGCGCTCGCCGTCCGTTCGTAGCCGGCCACACGCCAGGGGCACCGCCATCCGCGCCCTTCGGCCTTCGCCATGTGGAAGGTCACTCCGGCGTCGAAGAAGGCACCGGCTCCGCGTTGCCGCCACACCACGCGGCCATTCACGGGCTGCACGGTGATCGTCAGCGTCGCCATCTCCTTGGGTGGAATCGACGTGGGAAACACGCTGAGGAGCAGTGCGATGGCCTTCTGCTTCTCCGCCGCCATCTCGACTTCACCGAGCAGCTCGGGCCACGTGGCGTCTTCCTTGGCTTCCACGAGCGCCGCGATTTCGTGCGCGTAGTCGTGCGACGTCGCGGTGCCCAACTGCAACTCGCCGAAGTCGCGCACCACCATGCCCAGGTCGCGCACGGCCAGCGAGGCATCGGGCTGCACGGCGCTCTCGCTGCAACTGCGCAGGTAGGCCGCCAACACGCGCAGGGGCTTGGCCGCGGGCCACACCCACACCACGAGGCCCATTAGCGCGAGCACGCCGAGGGCCGCGGCGATGTAGGCGGGGCGGAACCATCGGCTGCGCTCCTGGATCGCGCCCGTCCTGTGACGCTCTGGCGCGTATCCCTCGACGAACTTGCTCTCCTGTTTCTTGGCCGCCGCGCGCACGGATTCGCGGATGGCCTCCAGTCGCTCCTCGCTCACCGCGTGCTTGCGCGTGCGGGCCTCGGGGATTTCCGCCGCCACCTGGGCCAGCGCGTCGGCCAGTTCCTCGGTCTGCTCCGTGAGCAGGCTCTCGAGCTGTGCGTGGGTGATGAGGGACATCTTGACGAGGATCTCGCCCAGACGGCGGTCTTCGTTGTGGGGGATGTGGTCGAGGGCCTTCTTGTATCCCAGGCACGCGTCGAGCTGCTCCTGCGACACGTATCCGCGCCGCACGGCCAGCTCGCCGAGGTGCTTGTGGCCGCGCCGCTTCCCGCGCGCCCTCCCCGCGGCCCGAGCGGCTGGCCGGCGTCCCGTGGCGGAGCCTGCCGCCGCGGTAAACGTAGCCCCGCAGGCACGGCACTTGACGCGTTTGCCGAGATGCTCGTCCGATAGATTGTACTGCTGCCCACAGGAGCAACGGACGTGCGCCATCGGGAACTGCTCCAGCCGGGGAAGACACTCGATGCCTTCATCTATTATAGGCGCACCCCCGACACCGGGCAAGCGACACTTTGCATCCTTGCGGCTCCACACGGTGCTGCCTTGGCGCCGCTTGACCCAGCGCCGGTGTCGTCCTTATAATGATGCCCACGTTCACCCACTCATCCCGCACGCTCCGGAGAATCCCGATGAACCACTCTCGACGCACGGTGTGCGTCGTGGCAGCCTGGATTGTGCTGGCCGCCTTGCCATCCACCGTGCCGGCGGCAGACGAGCAGCCCGTCCCGTCGCTTCCTGGATTCCAGACCTGTCTCGACCGTGCCGCCACGGCTCATGAGCAGGGCGACGCCGCCTCGACAGGCAACTGGCTGCGCCAGGCCGCGCGCCAGGTGGAGAGCGACCCGTTTCACCGCACGCTCATCGACGCCGGCGACGCGTATGCGGCCGGGCGCCTGGCGACGGCCCGCGCCGGCCTGAAGCAGGCCACACGCCGCGTGAACCCCTGGTTCTGGATCATCCTGGGCTTCGCCGCACAGGTACTCTTCACGGGACGCTTCGTCGTGCAGTGGATCGCCTCGGAGCGCCAGAAGCGCAGCGTGGTGCCCGTGTCCTTCTGGTACCTCAGCATCGGCGGCTCTCTCCTGCTGCTCACCTACGCCATCTGGCGGCAAGACCCCGTGTTCATCCTGGGCCAGGCCTTCGGCTCGCTGATCTACGTCCGCAACCTGTCCTTCATCCATCGCAAGCCGGCCGCTGCCGCCACTCCATCCGGATCCGCCGACGAGGAAGCCCAGCCATGAGCACCATTCGTCTTTCCATCGTGGCCCCCGTGAAGAACGAGGAGGAGAACATTCCTCTCCTCGTGAAGGCTTGCCGCGAGGGGCTCGGCGAGCTCTACGACCACACGGAGATCCTCTTCGTGGACGACGGCTCCACCGACGCGTCCCTCGACCGCATGAAGCAGGCCGCCGCCGAGGACCCCCACGTGCGCTGGCTTCAGTTCGAGGCCAACCGCGGCCAGAGCGCCGCGCTCGATGCGGGCTTCCGAGCGGCCCGTGGCGAGCTGGTGTGCATGATCGATGCCGACCTCCAGAACGACCCCGCCGACATCCCCGCCATGGTCGCCCTGGTGGACGCCGGCGAATGCGACTGCGTGTGTGGCATCCGTCAGAAACGCCAGGACTCCATCGTGCGCAAGGTCTCCTCGCGCATCGGCAACGGCACCCGCAACTGGCTCACGCACGAGACCATCAAGGACGTGGGCTGCTCGCTCCGCGTGTTCCGCCGCGAGCTGCTCTCGCGCCTGAAGATGTATCGGGGCATGCACCGCTTCCTGCCCACGCTGCTTCGCCTGGAAGGCGCCCGCATCGAGCAGATTCCCGTGAGCCACCATCCTCGCACGCTGGGCAAGACGAAGTACGGCGTCGGCAACCGCCTGTTCCGCGGCCTGCGCGACATCTTCGCCGTGCGCTGGATGCAGTCGCGCCACCTCGACTACACGGTGGTCGACCAGAGCCCCCCGCCAGACGCTTCCTGAGCATCCGTTGTCATCCGCGTGCGATGGAGCATGCTCCGGGGGCCGGCCTACCGTGCCGGCCCCACGATGATCTCCACGCGCCGGTTGGCCGCTCTCCCCTTGGCGGTCTCGTTGCTCGCGATGGGATGGTGCTCGCCGTAGCCGCGGAAGTGGAATCGCGCGCGGTCGAGGCCACTGCGCTCGGCCAGGGTGCGCATGGCCGTGAGAGCCCGTGCGGCGGACAGCTCCCAGTTGGTCGTCCCGGCGCCCATCGCGTCGCCCCCTCGCACCTGCGTGGCGTCGGTGTGCCCTGCCACGGCAATGTCACACGCCGCCGCATGCTCCGCCAGCACCTCGCCGATGCGCGCCAGCAGAGCCCGCCCCTCGGGGGTGAGATCGCTCTGCCCCGACTCGAATGCCTCCGGCGCGCGGATCACCACGCGGCCACGCTCCATGCGCACGACCGCCGTCGTGTCAGCCAGAGCCCGCGTGACGGCGTCTTGCAGCCTCGCCTGGCTGCCTTCCACCTCGACCTCGCCGTTCAGCGCCTTGTAGCGTGCAAGGCCGTGGCTGGCCTGCTCGGCCTCCTTGCGGGCCTGCTTCACCTGCTGTGCGAGGCGGTCGTTCACCGCCCGCAGATGCACGTTCTCGCGCTCGCACTCGGCCATGCGCTCCGGGCGCATGCGAAGCTCGGGCAGGCGGCATCCCACCGCGCAGAGCCACACCAGGGGCACAACGGTGCGTCCATATCGCCACGACATCGCAATCCCTCAGTGGGCGCCGGCCACCGCAGCAGCGTAGCGCTCGAACAGCCTCACCACATCTCCCGCATGCAACATGGCCACCAGGGCGCCCAACGACAGGTAGGGACCGAAAGGCATCCGCGTGTCGCGCGAGCGCGCCATCGACACCAGCCCTACCACGGCGCCGAAGCACGCCCCGACCATGATCGTCATCAACACCAGACGCCACCCCACGAAGCCGCCGACGAAGGCCATGAGCTTCACGTCACCGAACCCCATCGCCTCCTTCCGGAAGATGAGGCGGCCCATCACCCCGAGTGCCCATACCACGACGAAGCCAGCGGCGATCCCTGCCACCGACGTCATCAGGCTGCACAGGTGGGGGTGCGATGCCGGGGTGGCTCCCAGCAGGCCCGCCAGAGGCCCCACGATCAGGTGGTCGCGGCCCTGCGACAGCAACAGGTGCGGCCACACCAGAGCCACAACGGGCGCCAGGAGCGTGCCGGGCGGGCTGATCTCGTCGGGGATGATGCGGCACTCGATGTCCACGAAGCTCGCCGCCGCCAACGCCGTGGCCACGGCCACGTAGACGCCGAGCCGAACGTAATCCACGTCCATCCCTCGCGTGAGCCGCCACGTGATGTAGGCAAACATGGCCCCCGTCACCAGTTCCAGTACGGCGTAGCGCGGCGAGATGCGGATGCCGCAGCACCGACACCGCCGCCCCAGCGCCAGGTAGCTGGCCACGGGCACGTTGTCGTACCACCGCACCGCCTCGTTGCAGAAGGGACAATGCGATGGCGGCCGGTGCAGCAGCATCCCTCGCGGCAGCCGGTGCACGCACACGTTGAGGAAGCTGCCCACCACGGCGCCGATCAGGAAGCTGAAGACTATGAGCACTGCTTCTGGCATGTTCCCCACTCTCACAGTCGCCATCGGGACCAAGAAACCCGGGCTACGTCCGTCAGCCGCTCAGCCGCGCCGCCACCACCTGGCGCATCACGTCGCGGGGAGCCGTCTGCCCCGTCCAGAGCTCGAACTGCTCCACGGCCTGGTTCACAAACATCTCCAGGCCCTTCACGGTGCGGCAGCCGGCCCCCGCCGCCTCGCGAAGCAGCCGGGTCTCCAACGGATTGTACACCGAATCGAACACCACGGCACCCTCGCGCAGCATCGCCGCGTCCGCCGGCGTGGCATCCACACGGGGGTGCATGCCCAGCGACGTACCGTTCACCAGGATATCGTAGGGCACCGAGCCCATGTCGGCCACGTCCACCTGCGTGCAGCCCACGTCGGCGGCCAGACGCACGGCGCGCTCGCGCGTGCGGTTGGCGATCACCACGTCGCAGCCGCGCTCGGCGAGGCCGAAGGCCATGGCCCTCGCCGCGCCGCCGGCGCCTACGAGCAGCACTCGCTTGCCGTCCAGGCTTTCGCCCTCACGCAGGCCACTTCCCACAGCCGCCACGGCCGCCGACCAGTCGGTGTTTGAGCCCACGAGCCGCCCGCCCCTGTCCACGATGGTGTTCACCGCGCCGATGCGCGCGGCCAGCGGCTGCACATCCTGCAACAGGGCGATCACCGACTGCTTGTGGGGAATCGTCACGCTGTAGCCGGCCACAGGGAGGGTCTGGTAGGCGGGGATGAACTCCGCCACGTCGTCCACCCGGAAGGGCAGGTAGACGGCGTCGATCCCGCAGTGGCCGAAGGCGGCGTTGTGGATGGCGGGGCTCATCGAGTGTGCCACGGGATTGGCCACCACGCCGTACAGGGCCGTGCCGGGGCCCACGTTGCGGAAGCGATAAAGGTCGAGCATCTGGTCGACGGGCACCTGCCCGGGGGCGGCCTCGCGTCCCGCGCCGAGCGAGGCGAACACCAGGAAGGCGCCGAACTTGGCTCCGAGCACGCGG
This sequence comes from Candidatus Brocadiia bacterium, assembly GCA_016782825.1. Classification (GTDB taxonomy): domain Bacteria; phylum Planctomycetota; class PUPC01; order DSUN01; family DSUN01; genus BS750m-G60. Next base: position 12,647 of record JADHXT010000033.1, read on the forward strand.
CTCACGTGGCCGTGCTCGCCCATGGTCACGGCGATGGTGGGCTTGGTGGCGTCGCGGAGCACGTGGATGGCGGCCAGGTTGTCGAGCAGGGAGTTGGCGTGGGTGGCCAGCTTCACCACGGCAGCATCGGTCTGCTCGATGCGCCGCGCGATGGCCGCCAGGTCGGCGGGCGTCTCGTCGTAGTTGTGGTACGACACGATGAGGCCGGCGCGCCCCTGCGGCGCGTAGCCATCGAGGGAATCGATCTCCACGTCCACGTAATCGGCGCCCAGGCGGTCGGCCACCGCAAGCAACTCGAGCCGTGCCGCCTCGTCGCCGGTCCAACGGCCGCCTTCTCGCTCGGGCCGGTTGGTGACGATGACGGGACAGGGCCGCCCCTCGAGCAGGCGGCGCACGTCGTCCTCGGTCGGCTCGGGCAGATAGTCGAGGCGCAGCTCGGCGATATCGAACCGGCGGCCGGCACTGTGGAGGACACTCAGCGTCTCTTCCACAGTCGGCGTGGTGAGGGAAACACACAACAGCGTCTGGCTCACGGTGGTCCAATCGCAATCATCGGGTGTCGCGTTGTCCGTCGGTGCATTGCGATTGTACGGCAGCCACATGGGCACTGTCAAGCGAACCTGCGCGGAACGGTGGATGGATGGCCCCTGGCAATTGACATGCCGCGATGCGGCAGGCATGATGGCATCCCAGCCCCATCCACACCACCCACCGGAGCGCCTCTCATGCACACATTCCAGACCGCTCGAGAGATCGTCACGGGGCTCGGCTGCGTGCGGTGTGCGGGCACGCGCGCACGCGCCCTCGGCACGCGAGTCCTGCTGGTGACCGGCCGCCGCGCCATGCGGGCCAGCGGCACCACCGACGCCCTGCTCGCGCTTCTCGCCGATGCCAATCTGCCCGTTGTGCTCTTCGAGGAAGTGGAGCACGACCCCGACCTGGCGACCATCGATGCCGGCCGGAAGCTGTGCCGCGACGAGGCGTGCGACGTGGTGATCGGGCTCGGCGGCGGCAGCGCCATCGATGCGGCCAAGGCCATCGCTGGCCTCGCCCACGAGGCGTCGCCCACCGTCGCCTACCAGGATGGGAAGGCCATCACCGCCCCCGCCCTACCCCTCGTCGCCATCCCCACCACCTCGGGCACTGGCTCCGAGGCCACCAAGGTGGCCGTGCTCACCAACGCCGCCACCCGCGTGAAGAAGAGCATCCGCGCGGACACGATGTGGCCCGCGGTGGCCATCGTGGACCCCGAGCTGACGGTGTCCTGCCCGCCCGCCGTGACCGCCGCGTCGGGAATGGATGCGCTGGTGCAGGCCATCGAATCGTTCACGTCCATCCACGCCACGCCGCTCACCGACGCCCTGGCCTACGACGCCGCGTGCCGCCTGATCCGCGCCCTTGAGGCCGCCTACGACGACGGGCAGAACCTCGACGCCCGCGAGCAATGCGCCTACGGCAGCCTCCAGGCCGGCATGGCACTCGCCAACGCCCGTCTGGGCGCAGTGCATGGCATCGCACACCCGCTGGGCGCACGCTGCGGCCTCGCCCACGGCGTGGCCTGTGCCCTGCTGATGCCGCCGGTGATGCGGTTGAACGCCCCGCACGTGGGCGACAAGTATGCCCGCCTGTCTGCCGTCGCCGGTGGGGACATCATCGCCTTCGTGGAACGACTGCTCGACCGCCTCGGCCTGCTCTCGGCCTTCCACGGCCCGAGCGTCTCCGGCGAGGAGGTCGTGAGCATCGTGGAGGAAAGCATGGCCTCCGGCTCGCTGAAGGCCAACCCGACGCCCGTCACAGAGGAGGATGTGATGGACATCCTGGAAGCGCTGCCGGGCTAGGCATGGCTCAGGAGGACACCGCGCCGAGGCACTCACTCACGCTCGCGCGCGCGCCAGCCCCATCGCCTTCGTCCAGACGGCCCACCGCCTCGCGGAGCCGCTCTGCCTGCCTGGCGGTGAACACCACCGCGCGTCCCGCCTCGTAGCCCGCGGCTCCCACAAGCCGCTCCACAATCTGGCTCGCCACCTCGGCCACGCCCTCGCCCGTGACTGCCGAGCACGGCACCGCGTCGCGCCATTCCCGCGTCCACGCGGCCAGTCCCCGGTCAGCCTTATTGAGCACCGTCAGCACGGGGCGAGCGGTCGCCTCGGCCAGCGCTCCGGGCTCCTCGGCCGAGGCATCGAACACGCGCACTTCGAGGTCAGCCCCGGCTCCCGCGGCACGGGCGCGCTCCATGGCCTCGCGCTCGATGGTGCACGCCGACTCGCGCTGGCCCGCCGTGTCGGTGAGCCACACGGCGAGTCCACCGATCGCCACCTCGGCGCGCACCACGTCGCGCGTGGTGCCCGGCGTGGCCGACACGATCACCCGCTCCTGTCGGGCGATGGCGTTGAACAGGGTGGATTTGCCTGCGTTGCTGGGTCCCACGAGCGCCACCGACGGCGGGCGCGCCAGGGCGGTGCCCAAGGGGACCGTGGCGAGAAGGGCGCAGAGGGTCTGCCGCACGGCACGGGCGTCGTCCCACGGAAGGCGAGTCAGTGCGTCGTCCAACGCGCCGTTCATCTGGTCGAGGAAGGTGTCGCACGCGAGTGAAGTGGCCGCGTGGATCAGGGCGCCGGCCGCCTCGGTTCGGACGAGGCTGCGGTGTTCGCCGGCGAGCAGTTGCTCCGCCTCCACTGGCTCCGCACCCCTGCGAGCAAAGCAGGCCAGCACCCGCTGCACGGCCACAATGCCCCCGTGGCAGCTCACGTCCACCGTGGGCTTTCCCGACGGGGCTTCCACCACCGACAGCATGCGCACGAGCACCTCGTCGATGACGTGGTC
>JADHXT010000034.1 GCA_016782825.1 Candidatus Brocadiia bacterium
AGACACGCTTCTGCATACACTTGCGGATATCCTGGCCTTTGTCTGGCCCCTCGAACTGCCGGCGGCTCGCCGTCGTGGCGCAGCTCAAGCCCAAGCTGCTCGCCTGGAAAGAGACGCTGCCGGAATAGGCTGCTTCCCTCACCACACTCGGCAGGCCCGAGGGCCGATGGTGGCGTTTGACAGAATACGCCCCATCGCGTACCATTATAGGTTCCAGACGCACCCGATTCCCCCGCAATCAGCCCGTTGGGAGCCCCGTCCATGGCCGAGTATTCCGTCAGCCCGCAGGGCGAGCAGTTCGCCATCCCCACCCCCGATGAGTATGCCGCCGAACTCGCCCGCGTGACGGCCCTGGCCGACGCGGCCCGTGCCGAGGGCAAGGAGGTCGTGGTGGTCATGGGCGTGGGCTTCGTGGGCGCCGTGATGGCCGCCATCATCGCCGACTCGACGGACGACGGCGGCCGCCCCGCCAGATTCGTCATCGGCTGCCAGCGGCCCAGCACCCGCAGCTACTGGAAAATCCCCCTCCTCAGCCGCGGCGAGAGCCCCGTCAAGGCCGAAGACCCCGATGTCGCCCCCATGATCGCACGCACCGTGCTCGACAAGAAGACGCTCGTCGCCACCTACAATAACGACTGCCTCGCCCTCGCCGACTGCGTGGTGGTGGACATCCAGTGCGACTACCTGAAGAACCAGCTCGGCGACCTCCGCGACGGCGAGACCGACATGCGGGCACTCGAAGCCTCGATGCGCACCGTCGGCGAGAAAATCCAGCCCCAGTGCCTCGTCCTCATCGAGACCACCGTCGCCCCCGGCACCACCGAGTTCGTCGCCTACCCCATCATGAAGAAGGCCCTCGAGACGCGCGGCATCACCACACCGCCCCTCCTCGGCCACAGCTTCGAGCGGGTCATGCCCGGCCGCAACTACGTGAGTAGCGTGCGCGACTTCTGGCGCGTGTGCTCCGGCTGCAACACCGAGGCCCGCGACCGCGTCGTCACGTTCCTCTCCGAAGTGCTCAACGTCGATGAATACCCGCTCACCGTCATGGACCGCCCCATCGAAAGCGAGACCTGCAAGATCGTGGAAAACTCCTTCCGCGCCACACTCCTCGCCTTCATGGACGAATGGAGCCTCTTCTCCGAACGCAACGGCGTGGACCTCGTCAAGGTGATGCAGGCCATCAAGGTGCGCCCCACCCACAGCAACATGATCTTCCCCGGCCCCGGCATCGGCGGCTACTGCCTGCCCAAGGACGGCGGCCTCGGCCAATGGGCCTACAAGCACATCCTCGGCTTCGAGGACGACATCTTCAAGATCACCCCGCTCGCCATCGACATCAACGACACCCGCGGCCTCCACGCCGCCGAACTCACCCGCGACGCCCTGCGCAACATGGGACGCTACATCGCCGGCGCCCGCATCCTCCTGTGCGGCGCCAGCTACCGCGAGGACGTGGGCGACACCCGCTACAGCGGCTCCGAGCTCGTCGTCCGCAAGCTCACCGAGATGGGCGCCGACATGCTCGTCCACGACCCCTACGTGGACCACTGGTACGAGTTCGAGAAACAGGACGAATACCCCTCCCCCGGCCGCTCCCTCGCCCGTTTCTTCCGCAATCAGGACCACCTGACCGACCTGCGGGTGCAGGAAGACCTCGCGACCGCCGCCAAGGGCGTCGAGGCCATCATCCTGGCCGTCCGCCACGAGGCCTACCTCGCCCTCAAACCCGACCAAGTGGTTGAATGGGCGGGCAATCCCATCGCCGTGGTCGACTGTTTCGGCATCCTCACCGACGACCAGATCCGCCGCTACTTCGAGCTGGGCTGCGAGGTGAAAGCCCTCGGCCGCGGCCACATCCAGCGCATCAAGGAAGCCGTGCGGTCGGCCAAGCGACGGGAAGGCTGAGCGCCTCACACCTCGGCGGCGGCGATGTAGCCCGCGAGGGTGGCAGCGGCTTCCTCGGCGTCGGGGCCGGTGGCGTGGATGCGCAGCGCGGCCCCATGCACGGCTCCCAGGCAGCCAATATCCAGCACGCTCCGCGCATCCACCTCCTCCCCAGCATCCTTCGACAGCGTCACGTCGGCATCGAAGAGCCGCGTAAGCAGAGCGATGTGGGCACTGGGACGGGTGTGGATGCCATGAGGCATGCCGACGGTAACTTGCCGCGACGCCTCGGACGAGGCGTCGGGAGGCACGTCCGAGAGATAGGCGGCCAGGCAGACGAGGGCAGGCTGAACGTGGCCGCCCCGGCACTCGATGAGCACATCGGTGCCGCAGACCAGGTGGCCGAGGGCGTCGGCCACGACCGCAGGCTCGTCGGCGCAGGCGGCCGCCCCATCCACAGACAGGTGCGCCGAGGCCCGGAACACGCCGGCGATGTCGCGAATGCGCTCGGCCGTCCGCAGGTCCAGCGGCCGGCTCAGCGTCGTCCCCGTCTCAGCGGATTCGTCCCACATCAACACGCTCCCACACCGGATGCGCCGAGCGCGTCGTGTGCTAGAAATCGGTCTTCTTCTCGGGCAGCGCGGGCTCGGGGACGGCCGGCGGCGGCGGGCCGAGGATGGCGTTGGCCTTGTCGTCGCCCACGGCCTCGACCACCTGGGTGCGGCAGGTGGCTTCGGCCTCGTCGCGAGCCTTCCTGAACGCGTCGATGGCCTTGGAGGCCGTCGCGAAGTCGGCTTTCTGCTTCTCGTTGAGAATCTCGACGGCCTTCTTGGCATTCTCCTCGTCCAACTGCTCGCGCACGCGCTGCATGGTGCTTCGCACGGTGCGGAACATGTCGATGTCGGGCCGTCCGCCCGCCTGATGCAGGGCGGCCATGCGACCGCGCATGGCGTCGCGCATGCGGTCGCGCATGCCCTCATGAGCGCCGCGGCGCACGTCGTCGAGCATGGCCTTCTGCCCGTCGCTCAGCACGAAGTGCGTGGCGAGCAGGTCGAGCTTGGCGGTGAGCGCCGCCGCCCGAGGCAGGCCAAAGAAGGGTGGGCGGCCATCGTCGGCAGCGGGTGCCTTGTCGGCGCCCTGCTTGGCCTTCACGTTGTCGAGCACGGCACGGAGCGTCTTCGTGGCGGCGGCGATCGCCTCGTCGCGGGCCGTCATGGCCGTGATGGCGGCCTCGTACTTCGGCTTCTCGCCGTCGGGCAGCAGCTTGACGATCTGGACGAGATACTCCTTGTTGAGCCGCTTGCGCACCTCGGCCACCGCCTCGGCTTCGGCCGCCGCAAACTGCGTGGCGAGAGCTTCGACAGCGGCCCTCTGCTCGACGGTGAGCGTCGCGGCGCGCTGAGCCACGTCGAAGATATCCGTATTGGGGCCGCCGAAGAGGCCGGGAGGCGGGCCGCCCCGCATGCCGCGCTGACGGTCGCCCATGCGGCCACCCGGGCCGCGCCGGTCGCCACCGGGCTCGCCCGCCATCGCCAATGATGCCCCGAAGGCCAGTGCCAACGCCAGGGAGAAGAGTCGTTGCATCACCGTCGCTCCTTCCACAGATGTTGCGCGCGCCCCCCACAACGGCCAGAATACTGCCGCGCGCGACGGCTGTCAAGATGGCTTCTCGCGCTGCAACGAGACGCGACGCTTGACACACGGCAACGAGTCGGGTTTCATTGGACATGAGGGTATATGCCTGTGGACACGATCGTGCGAACCTGTATCGGAGTGGCGCTGATGCACGCGGCGGCGAGTGGTCAGCATGCGTTCACCGTGGATGCCGACTTCCCCGGAGGCAACCTCATCGTGCAGCGCCTCGACGGCGATGCCGTGTATGTGCGCCAGGATCTGCGCGACACGAAGGGCGACTGGTTTTACTGGTGCTTCCGTGTGCGCGGCGCCGCGGGACGGAAGCTGCGGTTCCACTTCACGGGCAGCAACGTCCTCGGCGTGCGCGGCCCGGCCGCGAGCATCGACGGCGGGGCGACGTGGGCCTGGCTCGGCCGCCGCACGGTGCGCGACAAGAGCTTCTCCTTTGCCTTCCCCGAGAAGGCGGCCGACGTGCGCTTCGCCTTCGCACCGCCCTACGTGGAGGCCAACCTCAGCGCCTTCCTCCAGCGCCACGCACGAAACACCCACCTGAAGGTCGACACGCTGTGCACCAGCGGCAAGGGGCGCACGGTGGAGCTGCTCCGCCTCGGCAAGCTCGATGGCCAGCCCGACCACCGCATCCTGCTCACCTCCCGCCACCACGCCTGCGAGATGATGGCCAGCTACGCCCTCGAAGGCATCCTGGCTGCCGTGCTCGCGTCCGACGCCGACGGCCAGTGGTTCCGCCGCCACTGCGAGTTCCTCGTCGTGCCCTTCGCCGACAAGGACGGCGTGGAGGACGGCGACCAGGGGAAGAACCGCAAGCCCCGCGACCACAACCGCGACTACGCAGGCACCAGCATCCACCTCGAGGTGGCCGCCATCCGCAAGCTCGTGCCCGCGTGGGCCAGGGGCAGGCTCCGCTTCGCCCTCGACCTGCACTGCCCCTACATCCGCGGCAGCCACAACGAGGTGGTCTACTTCGTCGGAGGCCCGAGCCAGGCCATCTGGGGGCGCGTGAAGCAGTTCTCCCGCATCCTCGAGGCGGGCCGCACCGGCTCCCTGCCCTTCCACGCCCGCAACAATCTGCCCTTCGGCAAGTCGTGGAACACAGGGAAAAACTACGCCCAAGGCAAGAGTTGTTCCCGCTGGACCGCCGAGCAGCCGGGCATCTGGCTGGCCAGCAGCATCGAGATTCCCTACGCCAACGCCAGCGGCCAGCCCGTCACGCCCGCCAGCGCCCGTGCCCTCGGTCGCGACCTGGCCCGCGCCCTCCGCCTCTTCCTGGAAGAGCCGAAGAGCGGATCTCACGCAGAGGCAGCAGAGCCAGCGGAGGAATGGCAGGAAGCAGAGAATGGGGCTCCTGCCAGAACTGTACGAGCAGCTGTACGACGCTCGGAACACTTTCCTTCACGGTAACCCTGTGAAGGAGACCTCGCTCTACGCCTTCGGCAAGCGGAACCGGCCGGATCTTCTCCGCCTAGCGCCGTTGGTATACCGTTTTGCCGCGGTTGAACGTTTCCCATTGCCACGGCGGCGCCTCGCCAAAGTGTACGCTGACATCAACAACCAGCTCTATCTGCAGAGCGTGCTGGAGTTCCTGCTCACGGCCTCAAGGTGAAACATCAACCCCGATCAACACTACTCGTAGTCCTCGCGGGTGATCTCGCCACTGACCTCGAGGTCCGCTGGCAGCGCGACTGCGCCCCCGCCCCCAACGGCACGACGACCCATCCCGAGAAAAAGTGAACGCAGCAAGGAGGAAGGCTCAGCTCTGCTCGGGCACACCAAGCGGCGCGCCACACTCATCGCAGAAGTTGGCGTCGGGGTCGTTCAGTTCGCCGCAGCGCGGGCAAGCAGCCGCCCCCGGGATCGCGTCGCCACACTGCTTGCAGAATTTCGCGTCGGCGTCGTTGTCGGCGCCACACTTCTGGCAGCAGGCGGCCGCCTGAACGGCCTCACCGGCCTGCCGGAGGCCGAGCCCTTCGCCCACGGCTCGCGCCACGGTGCGGATGCCATCGTGGGTGCCGTCGGCCATGTAGTTGAAGGTGTCTTTGCCCACAGGCGCGACTTCGCTGGCCATGTAGCGCGTGATGGCGCCCATGTAGGCGAATCGGGTGATGCCTACGCCCAAGCCCAGCAGCGGTAGCCCGATGAAGGCACACCAGAAGTAGCGTGGCGGCCCGAAGGAGCCGAACGACGCGAAGAAGCTCCCTAGACCGATCAGCAGGAAGATGCCCCCGACAGCGATCATCAGCGGTCCGAGCAACCGCAGCACGGCGCGCTTACCTGCATGGGTGGGGTCGATCGGGTGTTTGGCGGTCACTTGGGGCTCCTTACGAGACACGGGTGGCGCCTGCGCTCAATACCACTCGTAATTCTCGGGCGTGGTTTCGCCGGCGTGGAAGTGCTCGGCGTGGCTGTCGAGGAACACGGCGTTGAACCCGCCGCTGTGGCGGGTGAGACCCACACGAGGATTGGCGTAGGCGGCCTGCTGGTAGCCGCGGTCGCTGTTGCCGTCCACTCCGCCATCGCCCTCATTGTTGTCCAGGAAGGTGAGCGCGGCGGCGGCATTGGCCACCTCGGAGATGCTCTTGTACTTGGCGCCGCGCCACGTGTTGGTAGTGGTGTCGTAGTAGTTGGTGTTGTAGCCGTAGGAATGCCATCGGGGAACGCCGAGCTGGTTGGAGGCGGCCTCGTCGGCGCGGCACTGGAATACATGCCACTCTCGCAGCAGCGGCACCAGATGGCCCTGGGCCTGGCGCCACCACATCTGGGCGTCGATCACGCGGGCCTCGGAGTCATCGTGCTTGGGCAGCAGCCGCGCGTGGTTCTGCGCGTAGGTGAAAAGCGCGGCTCCCATCTGGCGCAGGTTGGACCGGCATGCCGCGCTGGCCCCCTGCTGCACGGCGTTGAGCGTCACCGGCAACAGCAGTGACGCCAGGATGGTGATGACGGCGATCACCACGAGCAGTTCCACAAGGGTGAAGCCAGGGCGCGTGCCTCGATGGGGATGCACCGCTTTTCGCTCCTTGACAGCCAAGCATCAGCCACGCACAATCATAAGATGTGGTATTATAGACCAAGATGGAAGCCGTCTCAACCGAAGGGGGCTTTGATGACGCTGTCGCGTGTGACTGGCTTGGGCGCCCTCGTCGTTGCCGCCTGTGTGATGCTTAGCGCCTGCGGGTCAAGCGAGAAGCTGGGGCCGCCGCCGAAGGCCATACCCGCGCGGCCTTGGGTGTGTGAGGCCTGCGGCCACACGTTCCGCGCCCCGCACGCCCTCGGCGTGGCCAAGTGTGCCTCGTGCAACAAGCCGGCCGCCATCCGCTCCATCGAGTATACCTGTGGCCAGTGCGGCAAACACTTCGAAGCCTACCGCTTCCTGGACTGTGCGGGCATGGAAGCGCCGAAGGGCCCGGAGGGCAAGCCGTTGAAGCCCGGCGCCTACTTCAAGCACAAGGGCGGCGCGTGGGTGCCCGACGAGGAGATGCTCGACGGCTTCAAGTGTCCCCACTGCGGCAATGCCGATCGCGGGAAGATGCGGCTCCGCGCGGCGGCGGCATCGTGACGTCGGCGATGCCCATTGACACAGCCGGCCGCGCGGCCTAGAATGTCACGCGGGCCGGAGCACCACATGCCCTCGGGAGGGTCTGCCATGTGCAGCCCCGAGTCCAGTGCCCCGTCCGACCGCAACGTGCGCTACGTGGACCGCGTGGCCGTGCGTCGCGCCGCCACCTTCGGCGACGAAGAGCGCGCCATTCTCCACGCCATCAACCTGAAGATCGCCGCGGCCCCGTCCCTGGCCCAGGTGGTGGGCTTCGTGGCCGACATGACCGCCACCATCATGCCCTGCGACCGCGTGAGCCTGGCCTTCGTGGAGGAGGACGGCACCCGCGTGACCTCCTACTGGACGCAGGCCCACTACGAGCCCGTGCTGCTGGCCAAGGGCTACACGCGCGACCTCGTGGGCAGCTCGCTTCGCCAGGTGATCGAGCGCGGCACCCCCCGCATCATCCACGACCTGGAGCAGTATCTCGCCGACCACCCGGCCAGCCATCCGACCCGCCTGCTCGTGCAGGAAGGCGTGCGCTCCTCCATGGCCTGCCCCCTCATCGTGGACGGCCGAAACGTGGGGCTTCTCTTCCGCAGCTCGCGCCAGAAGGCCGCCTACGACGACCACCGCGTGGCTATCCAGCTTGCCATCGGCGAGCGCCTGAGCCAGAGCGTGGAGAAGGCCTACAACATCGAGCAGCTCAACGCCGCCAACCGTTCCTACATGGAGATGCTCGGCTTCGTGAGCCACGAGCTCAAAGGCCCCGTGGCCTCCATGGTGCTCGATGGCCAAGTGCTCATGGACGGCTACCGCGGCCAGCTCTCGCCCGAGCAGGCCAAGGGCGTGGGGAAGATCATCCACAAGGGCGAATACCTCCTCGGCCTCGTGCGCGACTACCTGGACCTGGCCCGCATCGAGGGCGGCGAGCTGGCCCTGACCGCCCGCCCCGACGTGGACCTGCTGGGCGAGGTGGTGGAGCCTTCGGTGGACATGATGCAGGCGGCCATCGATGACAAGAAGATGCACGTGGTGCAGCAGGCGGGCGATGGCGGCGTGCGCGCCGAGTGCGACCCGAGCCTGCTGAAGATCGTGATGACCAACCTGGTGGGCAACGCCGCGAAGTACGGCTGCGAAGGCGGCGAGATTCGCGTGAGCCTCCAGCGGCACAACGGCACGGTGTCGGCCTCGGTGTGGAACGAGGGGCCGGGCTTCCCCGAGAGCGAGCGGGGCCGCCTGTTTCGCAAGTTCAGCCGCCTCCAGACGCCCGACCTGCTGAAGCAGAAGGGCACGGGCGTGGGCCTCTACACCACGTGGCGCATCATCCAGCTCCACGGCGGCACGATCGCGGCCGACAGCAAGGAAGGCAAGTGGGCCGAGTTCCGCTTCGCCATCCCCCAGCCGCTGCCGAAGCCGGAGTAGCTTGCGCGTAGGCACTCCCACGGACCGTCCGAGGCGGAGCAGCGCCCATGAGCAAGGGCTCGGGAGCCGAAGCCACCGAGCCCTTGTGCGTTGCCGTGCGGCGAGCGTCGCTCAGCCGAACTTCACGTCGGGATGAGAGAAGCGAAGACCGGCGTTGTCGTGCCAGTTGGCATACTCGCTCACGATGGCGCCCTGGGGGCCGGCGAGCATGAAGTGCGGGGCGCACGGCTGGTTGAGGCAGGCACACTCGCCGGGCATGAGCTTCTTGGCGATCCGTGCCTTGGAGCATTGCTTGTGGCTGGGCGGGATGAGCGCTTCCATCTCGGGGGTGGAGGCGCCCTCGTTGCCGAAGACCCAGCACGAGCCGTGGCGGACGTGCCAGCCTTCCATCTTGGCCGGCCCGTCCTTGGTCGACAGGTGGAGGTGCTCGGGGATCATCTGGCCGGGGAGGAGGTAAATCTCGTGGCCGAAAAAGCCGCGATGGTCGTTGATCCAGAAGATGCCGGCCATGCCCACCTCGGTGAACTTGCCAAGGGCGAAGTCGAGCGTCCAGAACTCGTCGGTGCGCAGCCGCGGCGGGATGGGGTAGCTGTAGTGTTCCATCATCTCGTAGTAGGCCGCGTTGGCCTTAGCCGCGTCGAACTTGCCGTCGGTGTAGAAGTGCGTGTTGCCGTACTTCTTGAGCGCCGGCGCGGCTTCCGCGGAGCGGGCGCCGAGTATGGGCGCCGCGGCGGCGACCCCGGCGGCCAAGCCGCCGAGCATCCCTCGTCTACTCATCTCACTCATGCGTGCTGTCCTTTCGCTTTGGCTGTGCCCGGCCGCCAGCCGAGCGGAGCAACAGGGGGCCCCTTTCCATACAGGTGGAGGGCGCTCTCTGAATTCTATAGCCAATCCGGTACCGACGCAAGCGCCTCTTGCGCCCATCTCAGGCGTCGGCCGGTCAGGCCTTGAGGTCGTTGTACATCTCGAAGGCCTTGTCGGGCTTCACGTTTTCGTGCACGACGGCGCGCACGGCCTGGACCATGGCCACAGGGTCTTCGGCAACGAAGATGTTGCGGCCCATGTCCACGCCTGCGGCGCCCTGGTCGATGGCCTGGTAGGCCATTTCGAGGGCGTCGGGTTCGGGGATCTTCTTGCCACCGGCGATGACGATCGGCACGGGCGTGCCGGCCACCACTTCCTCGAAGCCCTCGGCGCAGAAGTAGGTCTTGACGTAGTGGGCGCCGAGCTCGGCGATGACGCGGCAGGCGAGGCCGAGGTAGCGGCTGTCGCGGGTGAGCTCGCGACCGACGGCGGTGACGCCCAGCGTGGGGATGCCGTAGCGATTGCCTTCGTTGATGAGGTACGACAGGTTGGTGAGGGAAACCTTCTCGCCGGGGCCGCCGATGTACACCTGGGCGGTGACGGCGGCGGCGTTGAGGCGGATGGCGTCCTCGATGGTCACGCCGATGACCTCGTCGCTCAGCTCCTTGAGGACGGTGGCGCCGGTGGAGCAGCGGAGCACCACGGGCTTGGTGCACGTGGGCGAGATCACCTGGGCAATGGCGCCGCGGGTGCACATGAGGCAGTCCACGTGGGGGATGAGCGGCGGGATCGAGAGGTCCATGCGCTCGATGCCCGAGGTGGGGCCCATGATATAGCCGTGGTCGAAGGCCAGCATCACCGCCTTGCCTGTCTCGGGGTTGAAGATGCGGGACAGGCGGTTCTGCATGCCCCAGCCCAGCGAACCGGCCCCCTTGAGGAAGAATTCGCCGGGCGTCTGCATCGGGATACCGATCCCAAAGTCCTTCTCCACTTTCTTGGCACTGACATCTGCGTCGGGCATGAAGTACTCCTTTCTGTTCCGTGCTCACTCACGCATGGTGCGCGCTATTTCTGGATGAAGACGAATACGCCCATTTTGTTGGAGATGACGATGTCGAGCTTGCCGTCGGCGTTCATGTCGGCCACCTCGAACTGGGTGCCGATGCCGCTGTTGTTGTCCACGTCGTGGCGGACGAACTCCACCTTGCCCTTGGCCGGGTTTTTCACCTCGTACCAGTATAGCATGGCGGGGTCTTTGCCGCCGGGGTCGTTGCCGCAGTGGGCGTAGTGGCGCTTGCCGGTCATCAGGTCGGGGGTGCCGTCGCCGTTCATGTCGGCGAGGATCACGGCGTGGGGCTGGGAGTAGGTCTTGTCGATCTCGTGCTGCTTGAAGGTGATGCCCTTGTCGGTCTTCACGTGCTCCCACCACCACACGCCATACTGGTGGGCCGAGCTGGTCACCACGTCGGCATCGCCATCGCCATCGAAGTCGCGCACGATCATGTCGGCGCAGGCGGGGCCGAGATTCACGGGGTGGAAGGTCCAGGGCGACTGGGTGCGGTCTTCGGGCGCTTCCCACCAACCGCGGGTGCAGAGCACGTCCTTGCGGCCGTCGCCGTTGAGGTCGCCGCAGCCATAGCCATGGGCGAAGCGGGCGGCGCTGGGGTTCTTGGGCTTGCTGATGGGGTGGACGATCCAGGGCTTGAGCGGGTCCGGGTCGGGCTCGACCCAGGCCATCACGCCCTGGGGCTGGATGCCGGCCACGATCACCTTCTTGCCGTTGCCGAGCAGGTCGACGAAGAGCGGTGTCTCGCCGTTCACGCTGTTGTGAATGACGTGCTCTTTCCAGTGGCCGGGCTTGTTCTGCGGGTTCTCGCACCAGAGGGTGAGGGCGCCGGGCCAGGTGACGATGATGGAGTCGACCCAGCCATCGCCGTTCACGTCCATGGCGAAGTTCTGGAAGCACTTGCTGTAGCCCTTGGCCTTGTTGTACTTGCCGGGCTTGCGCACCTCGTGCATTTTCCAGTCGGGTGCGGCGTACCACATCTCGCCGGTCATCACGTCGAGCCTGCCGTCGTGGTTCACGTCGCCCGTGGCCACGCCTTCGCCGCGGAAGGCCGTGTCGAGAACGTGCTTCTGAAACTCCACGCCGCCGGCCACACCGAGTGCGACCACGGCCAGCAGGAGGCTCAGGACAAGAGACGCACGCTTCATCGGGGTTCCCTCGACAGAGGAGGCGGAAAAGGGGTTCACTGCGACAGGGCGCCTCGCGGGCAGGCGGGCTACTGGCAGGCGTCGGCGAAGCCGCGGAAGAGGAGCGACATGGAGGTGGCGCCGGGGTCTTGGGAGCCGATGCTCGCCTCCTTGATGCTCTTGGCGCGGCCGAAGCGGGCCTGGAGTTTCTGCGTGGCCTCGGCGCCCTTGGCGGCGGCCTCGGCGGCATCGGCCAGGGCCTCGGCGGGGCTCTTGCCTGCATCGGCGGCATCGCGCACGGCGGTGACGGCCGGCACGAGGGCGTCCATCAGGGTCTTGTCGCCGGGCCGGGCCGGGGTTTGCTTCTCGAGAGCGGCGAGCCCGGCCACGAGGGCCGCGGCGAGGCCGCTGGTGTCGAGGGCGTCTGCGTCGCCCACGGAGTCGCTCATGCCCATGAACAGGGTGCCGAGCAGCGGGCCGGTGGCGCCGCCGTCCACGCCCATGATGCCCCAGCCCACATCCGTGAGCAGAGCGTTGATCTGGCCTGTGCCTTCGGCTTCGATGGCCTTCTCGGCGAGGCCCATGGCGCGCGCCATGGTGATGCCGTGGTCGCCGTCGCCGCCCACGGAATCGAGCTTCGTGAGCAGGGGCACGTGGGCGCGCACTTCCTCGGCGGCGGCGCGCACCATCGCGGCAAGCTGGGCGTATCCGATGGCCTCGCTCATATCATCCTCGCACGCGAGAGGAAGCGGGTTCCCTCTCCCGCGAGGGAGAAGGCAGGGGTGGGGCACAAGCTCCCCCACCCCTGTTCGTGGTTATGCCGTCACTTCACCGTGAGCGCCGGCGTGTCGCACGGGGCGTCCCACAGCTCGAGCAGTTCGTCGTCCATCTTGCAGACGACCACCTGGAAGCCGCCCATTTCCTGGACGGTGAGGAACTCGCCGCACAGCGAGCGGGCCAGCTCGATGCCCTTCTCGTCAAGGATCTGCTTGCAGCGGCGCAGCACGCAGTATTGCTCCATGAGCGTGGTGGAGCCCACGCCGTTGATGATGACGAGCACCTTGTCGCCTGCCTGAATGCCGCGGTCCTCGATCAGGAGCGGCAGCATGATGTCAGCCGTGGCGTCGGCGCTGTTGAGTGGCTGCATGCCGCCGCCGGCTTCGCCGTGCTGGCCCATGCCCACGCACATTTCGCCCTCGGGCACCTCGGCGATCACGTCGCCGGTGGACGGGTGGGTGGCGGCGCTGGTGGCCACGGCGAGGGTGGCCATGTTGTCCTGCACGCGCTGGGCGATGGCGAGCACCTCGTCGAGGCTCTTGCCCTGCTCGGCGGCGGCGCCGGCGCACTTGATGGCGATGAGGCAGCCGCTCAGGCCGCGGCGCTCGGGCGGGCCATCGGCGGGGTCTTCGTCCGAGATGTCCTCGTGGGTGAGCACCTGCTTCACGTTCAGGCCCTTGCGCTCGGCCATCTGCATCGTGGTGCTGGCGCTCAGCACGTCGCCGGCGTGGTTGAGCACCACGAAGAGCGTGCCGGCGTCGCGGTTGACGCTTTCCAGGGCTTCGAGCACGCGCGGCGGGCCGGGGGCGGCGAACACTTCGCCGGGCACGCTGATGTCGAGCATGCCGTCGCCCACGTAGCCGCTCAGGGCCGGCTCGTGGCCGCTGCCGCCAATGGTCACGATGGCCACCTTGTCGTCGGGCTTGGCGGTGGCGCGGACCACCAGGTTGCTGCCCTCGAGCTTGACCTTGCCGGCGTTGGCCAGCACCAGGCCCTCGAGGAGTTCGTTGACCACGTTCTCGGGGTCGTTGATGAACTTCTTCTTCGCCATGCTCTTCGCTCCTTTGTGGCGGGGTCGGTGGCTGCCGTGGCTAGCCCGTCTGCTGCATGAGTTCGATGAGGGCCGCGTCTTGCAGGATGAAGGCGATGCTCAGGCCGGGGAAGACCTCGAAGGGCTCGATCACCACGTTCTGGCCTTCGACGGCGGCGGCCAAGTCGTCCACCATGAAGGCCGCGTGGCACTTCGTCTTGAGGGCGTCGGGCATGGGGCTGTCGGGCTCGAAGAACAGGAACTCGATGTTGTAGGGGGTGGTCTCGGGGTCAGTGTACCACACCTTCCCCCCCTCGAGATAGGCCATGCCGTCCATCTTCGTGCCCGTGGGCACACCAAAGTGGTTGAACGTGCTCACTGCCGCCTCCTTGTCTGCGATCGGAGCGGGAATGCATGGCGGGAAGGTCGTCCCCGCCGACAACGTGCCTGGAGCGACTATTCTGGCAGGAAGCCACGCGGCTGTCAAGTGGCAGGGAGCCCCGGGGGTGCGACCCGGGATCGTTGGTGGTTCTTAGCCCCAACGGGGCGTGATAGGATAGCCCAGGGCAACGCCCTGGGTTTCCGTCGGCGATTGAGTAAGCCCTGTCAGGGCGAAACAATGACTCCTGTCGCACCCTTTCAGGGCTACACTCAAGGGAGGCCTCCTTCCCAGGGCGTTGCCCTGGGCTATCCCATGCGAGCCCTTCAGGCTCGAAGGAACTCGTCACATACAATCGCGGGTCGCACCCGCCACCCCACCAGTTGACGTGTCGGCCACGACGGGCTATGCTCGATCCACCCCAACGGAGGATACCTCATGCGATGCGCCACGCTTCTGCTGCTGGCCGCGAGCGCCCTCGCCGCCGAAGCCCCGATCATCCTGCCCGCGAAGAACGCCGACCCCGACGGAAAGGTGGGCGAACGGCCCTACGAGATGGTGTGGGCCAAACGCAAGCCCGCCCACGCGGAGACGCTCGACTTCGAGGACCTCGGCGGCTGGACGACCGCGAGCTTTCTCGGCGCCAGGGCAGAGCTCTTCCGCTCCCGCGAGGAGCAGATGTTCGGCACTTATACAGGCAAGGTGGCCTACACCGGCCAGACGGCGACAAGCTACCTCGAGCTGCGGCCGCCCAAGCCCATCCTCATCGCGGGCACGCCGCAGGCCGTGCAACTGTGGGTGCGCGGCAACAACTGGGGCTGGTACCCCAAGCCCAAGACCGCCCGCACCTACATCCGCGTGGTGGTGCAGGACGCCAAGGGCGAGGGCTTCGACATCGATCTGGGCCAGGTGAACTTCGACTACTGGTTTCTCATGCACGCCCGATTCGTCTCGCCCACGGGCAACCTCGCTCGCATCAGTCCTGTCCGCAGCACCGGCGACGGCAAGCTCGACTATCCGCTCTCCTTCGTCGCGCTCCGCGTGAGCGGCTGCTCGGACAAGAGGCCCGCGAAGCTCTCCTTCGACTCGCTCCAGTTCTACACGCCCGACGACAAGCCGCTGGCCGAGCCGAAGCTCCCGCCGACCGACGTCCCGTGGCCCACCACGCCCGACACCATCACGCCCACGCCAAAGGAGTCGGTGAGGGTCTCGCGGAGCCAGGATGGCCCAGTCCATATCTTCACTGCAAGCGGACGGCGCGACAGGATTCGCTGGAGCTACCTCCCCAAGACGGGCACCCTCGATGACCTGACGGTAGAGATCAATGGCAAGCGCTTCCGGCCGTGTGTCGGCGGGGGCCCGGTCGTGGAGCTGGGCGGCCAGCAATGTCGCCTCAGCGATCCGGGCGTCACGGCCAGGCCAGTCATGTTGGAGTCCAGACAGGACTCGCTGAAGGCTGTCTTCGAGGTCCACAAAGGCGACGAGGCCGTGCAGTATGCCTACGAGTTCCGCGCGAGCGGCAAGTCGCTCCAGATCACGGTGACGGAGGAACTTGCATACCACCCCTCTCAAGTGCAAGTAGACAGGAAGCGGACGATTGTGAC
>JADHXT010000035.1 GCA_016782825.1 Candidatus Brocadiia bacterium
GGTCACGGCGCCGGGCCTGGAATACAAGATCACGGTGAACGAGACCTCAGGCACGGTCTTCCTCGAGGAGAAGTGACTCGATGCTGCAACTCCGTCGGCAACGCGCGGGCCTGCGAGGCTTCTCCTATCTCGAGGTGTGCCTTGCCATCGTGATCCTGGCCATCTGCCTCATTCCCTCGGCCCGCATGCTGCCGACGCTGCTGGCTGGCGAACGGGGCCTCGCGACCCGGTGCCAGCTCAGCGCGGTCGCCCAGGAGAAGCTCGAGTCTGCCGCCCTGAGCCTCGGCAATGACTTCGCCGAGCGCGACGAGCAGGGCGACCTCGCCGCCGCGGGCCATCCCGACTGGCGGTACCACCTCGTCGTGACCATCCCCGCCGAAGGCGGAGGGCGGTACGCCCGTCTGCAATCGCGCGCCTGGCTCGACGCGGATGGCGACCTGGCCTGCGACCCGGAGGAAGCGCAAGTGATGTTCGAGAGCATCGCGTCGAACCTCCGCTGGACCGCGTCACCGTAGGAGCGCAGCCATGGGAACGACAAGGCGGCGCAGAACGAGCGGCCTGACGCTTCTCGAGGTGCTCATCGCCGTCGCCATCGGCGCGCTCCTCGTTGCCGGCGCCGCGTCGCATCTGCGGACCCTCCGGCAGACGAGAGACGTCGCGACGGCGCGTCGGGAGGCCCTCCAGAGCGCTCGCATTGCCCTCGACCGCATCGCTCGGCACATCCGCGGCGCCAGAGAGGTGCACGCCATCAAGTTCGACGATGTGAAGCCAGAGTACAAGCTCGAGCTGAAGGACTTCAACGACGACGACCACAAGTTTGAGAACGACATCGGCAACGCCGAGCTCAAGTACAACGGCAAGGTGCTGGCCTACCACACCCTGGCCACGTTCAAGGGCCACAATGCTGAGGGCGCCGTGGCCGACGACAAGCCCGAGGACATCGATGCCGTCGAGGTCACCGTGACGACGAGCATCGCCGACTCGACCGAGTCCGTCACGCTCGCCACGTTCGTGCGCCTCCGCCGGAACGTGGTGGGACGGATCCGCAGGACCACGTCGTACGCGGCCACATTCTCTCCCACCACGGCAGAGGGCATCGCAGACGACCTCAAGGCTCTCGGTGAGCCTGACGACGACTGGGCGAAACTCGAAACCAGCGGCGGCGGCCGCTACGAGGGCTTCGCTCGAGGGGATTACACGAGCGCAATCGAGCGCATTTCCGCCGGCTGGCGGATGGAGTTCAAGAAGGGGGCACTGCGCGTCGTCATCCGCCATGGCGAGACCGTGTTGCTCGACACGACGTACTCGGCTGCCGATCTCGAGCACGTCGAGGGCGAGAAGCGCTGGTGGTGGCTCGACATCACCAGCCTGCGCCCGACGTGGACGGGCGAGGACATCGACGACCTGTCCATCGAGGTTCGCGACCCGGAAGGGCTGGAGACGGAGGTGAAGCTGGACTGCTTCGTCATCGACGCCTTCTTCGACCCCATCCCCAGCAGCTTCCTGTGGGCCGACCGCGAGGGCGAAGGCGACTGCCCCGCTGAGTGGGACGATGCGACCCGGGCTCTGGGGGCTCCCAACTCGTCGTCCGCGACAGGCGAATGGCTAGACGAAGACTGGCACGGGTTCCGCGTCGCCACCGAGGACTCCGACGACGAGATCATCGCCGTCTATGTCTGCGTCAACGCCTACGTCTTCTGGCTCTTCAACTTCGACGGCGACCTCGAGGTGTGGATCGCCAAGAAAGACGACGACCTCGACAAGGGCGCCCGCTACACCGTTCCCGAGGCCGCGCTGACCCCCTACTGGGGCTCCTGGAACCGCGGGAACATCCTGGTCAACGTCACGAACGCCCTTGACTGGAGGTGGCAAGACCTGGATGAGTACCAGATCCGTCTCCACCTCGTCCAGATGGGCTCCGGCAACGGCTGGTTCATGGCCGACGCCGTGGGCTGGAACGTGCTCCACGTTGACGAGGACGGGGGGGGGATCAGCAGTTGGAGCGAGCAGTGATGGTCCGCACAACCCACAGACGCCGGGGCGCGGTGCTCCTCCTTGTCCTTTTCCTCATGGCGCTCACGGCGCCGCTCATGGTCATGTTGCTCGACACTCACGCGACGCACATCCGCTGCGTCCACAACGACATCGGCCTGCGCACCGCGCTCTATGTGGCCGAGGCCGGCGTCCAGCACGCCATCGCCGAGCTGCTCGCAGACCCGGCGTGGCGCGGCGGGTTCACCAACCAGGAGATTTCGCCCGGTGCGGGCCACACCTACACGGTGACCCTGGCCGACACGCCGGAAGCCGATATCGAGATCGTCTCCACATCGCAGACGGCCGATGGGTACAGCAAGACCATCACTGTCCGCGTGAGAGGGCTCTAACAGAAACTGGCCTGTGCCGTGAGTGCACGCCAGGCAGTGGAGGAACGAACGGTGGCCAGGGAGACAACAACCACCCGCGGGAGCCCGCGCAGCGCCGGCTTCACGCTGCTGGAGCTGCTCATCGTCGTCGTCATCCTCGGCATCCTCGCCGCGGTGATCCTCCCGCGGTTCCTCGTCAGCGCCGACGAGGCGAAGAAGAATGCCTGCGCCCAGAACGTCGCCGCCATCGACCGCCAGGTCGAGCGGTGGTACTTCGAGAAGGGCGCCTGGCCAGCGGAGAACCTGAACGACATCGAGGTCGACACCGACTACTTCCCCGACGGGATGCCGCTGTGTCCAGTCAACGGCCAGAGGTACAAGATCGATAGCGGGACGCGCCGCGTCAAGGACCACGATCACTAGGGAGGCCGCGACGGCCGATGCCCACGATCCGACACACACGACGCAGGCCGCTGAGCGGTTCGACCCGGCTGAGGATGCTGATCGCGCTCCTGGCGGCCAGCCTGCTCTGCCTGGCCTTCGCCCCGCGCCTGATCGTGTGTGCCGCTGGTGGGGCCAGCGGGGCCGCGTGCACCGCGACGGTCGCCTACATCCACGCTCAGGTCGAGCGCTGGCACTTCGACAAGGGCTCCTGGCCGATGCATGACCTCTCGGACATCGGAGCCGACCGCAATTACCTCACCGCCGGCGTCCCGAGATGCCCGGTGAACGGCGAGCTCTACACGCTCGACCCGCGCACCCATCGTGTGACACGACACGACCATTAGGCGCACCGCCACGGGATTCGTCAAACCCGTCACCGATCGCCTCAGCGGATTCTGAGACCAGAGCACCGGGCACGGAATGGGAGAAGGGAGAATCGCGCAGTGGACACCCGAACCCCCACGGACTGGTCTCTGCACCGCAGCAGGGCCGCACACCGATGCACGACTGAAGAGGGAGCCTAACCCCCCATGGCTACCGCAACCGCCGAGACCAAGACCCGCCAAGCCACGCCGACCGAGATGGCCGAGACCGTCGAGCACTGCGTCGGCACCTTCACCGACGTGCTCGAGGACCCCACGGCCGAGGCCGCACGAGAGGCCGGCAGCGAGGGCATTGACGACCTTCGGGGCGTCGCCTCCGGCCTGCGCGGCCTGGGCCTCCGCCACGACCGGACCCGCGCCGATGGCCTCGCCCGCCGCGAGGAGGAGATCAAGTCCATCGCCCTCCTCGTCCGCCAGACCGTCCGCGACCTGGGCCGCAGCAACGGCCGCCTCGCCGAGGAGGTCGGCGCCCAGGCCCAGCAGCTCGACGACCTCGCCGAGCTCGACCTCGCCGACGACCTGGTGACCGACCGCCTGCGCGACGTCGTGACCAGCCTGCACAAGGCGACGGTCGACATCGACCGCGATCTCACCCACGTGGCCTCGGGCGTCGAGGCCTCCAACGCGCGCATCGCCAGCCTCGAGCGCGAGCTCGAGGAGACACGCCAGAAGGCCCTCACCGACGCGCTCACCAAGGTCCACAGCCGCGCCGCGCTCGACGAGCGCCTGGCCCAGCAGATCGGCGGCGTCGCCAACTGGGCGCTGCTGATGGCCGACATCGACCACTTCAAGCAGGTCAACGACTCCCTCGGCCACCTCGTGGGCGACGCCCTGCTCTTCAAGATCGCCCGCGTGCTCGACGAGTGCGCCCAGGCATATCCCGGCGACGCCTTCGTCGGACGGTACGGCGGCGAGGAGTTCGCCGTCATCCTCGTCGGGTCGTCGCTGCCGCGCGCCGTGCAAACCGCGAACACCATGCGGTGCAGCGTCGCCGAGGCCCGCTACCAGATCCGCGCCCGAGCCAACGCCGTGCTCAACCCCACCATCAGCATCGGCGTCGCGCTGCGGCGGCCCGGCGACACCGTCGCCGCCATCATCGACCGCGCCGACACCGCGCTCTACCAGGCCAAGCACAACGGGCGCAACCGTGTCGAGGCCGCCGATGACGCCCAGCCTGAACCCATGCACAGGAGAACCGTAGAGGGAGCCGCCAGCTACCACGGACACAGACACCGCTGACGGGGAGGCCCCCCTGCCGGCCGACCGCGTCGTCAGACGCGGGTGCTGTCACACAGCCCCGGAGGGAACACAGATGGCCACTGAAGAACAGGTCACGACAGAACCCGAAGCCGCGCCACTGGCCGAGCTCGCAGACCGGCTCGAGCGGCTCGAGGGCAGGCTAGGCCAGTGGGCCGAGGCCGCACTGGAGCCAGACCACCAGCGCGAGGGCACGCACTGCCTCGAGGACCTTCGCTGGGTGTGCTCCGAGCTGCGCGCGCTCGCCATGTCCCACGACCCCAATGCCGCTGAGGCTCTGGCCCAGCAGGCCGAGTCCTTCAAGTCGCTGGTCACGGCAGTGGAGAGCCGGACCCGGGACGCCACCACGGTCAGCCGCGAGATGGCCAAACGGGTGAAAGGCCAACTGGGCGAGCTCGACTCCATCGTCGAGTCCGAGCCGGGCCATCCCCTCACCGGCCGGCTCAAGGGCGTGCTCGTGTCCGTCCGCGAAGCCGCCAGCGAGTTCGACGCACAGGTCACCGCCATCGCTGAGGACGTGGGCGTCGCCGGCCGCCAGATCGGGGAGATCGAGCGCGGCCTCCACGAAGCGGAAGAGAAGTCGCTCCGGGACGAGCTCACCGGCGTGGGGAGTCGCCGGGCCTTCGGCATCGCACTCAGCGAGGCCGTATGCCTGGGGCAAGCACAGGGCCCCTGGTGTCTGGTGCTCGTCGACGTCGACGGCGTCGAGGGGGTCAACGAAGCCTACGGGCGCGACGTCGGCGATGCGCTGCTGGCAACGATCGCTCGATCCATCACCCTCGCGCTCCCGGCCGCGAGCGAGGAGTGCACCGTCGGGCGGTACGGGGGCGACAAGTTCGGCGTCCTGCTCCAGGGCACCGGCCTGCGCTCGGCCGCCAAGACGGCCGAGGCGATCCGCGGGTCCGTCGCAGCGTCCCGGTGGGCGATCCGCGGCTCCAAAGACAACGTCCTGGCCGCCACGGTAAGCGTCGGAGGCACCGAGTACACCCGAGGCGACAGCAAAGAGACAATCGTCGAGCGCTGCCGGCGAGCCGTGGGCAAGGCGAAGGCCGAAGGCCGCAACCGCGTAGCCATCGAGGAGGCAGACGTCACCAGCACTCTGGCCGCGCGCCGCGCCGCCATGCGTGGCAGGCTCTAGCGCCAGCTCGAGGAGGCCCGCCACCGCGCGCTGGGAGCAGCGCGACCTGCCCGGCACCGTCCTGCGGGCCACACTGAGCCTCGGCGTCGCCCCGAGCCGTCCCGACGACACGGCCCGCGCCCTGGTCGAGCGCGCCGGCCGAGCCCTCTACGCCGCCAAACGTGGCGGCCGCGACCGCGTCGCCGTGGCCCCCCTATGGCCACCCCAATCGGGGGAACGGCACCCACACCGACTTGACATTCCCGCTTGAGTTGGGCACAATAGTCACATCCTCATCGGGGCGTGGCGCAGCTTGGTAGCGCGCTTGAATGGGGTTCAAGAGGTCGCTGGTTCGAATCCAGTCGCCCCGACCACGGAACTGCCCAGGACTTACGACAAAGGTCCTGGGCAGTCCTGCATTTGCAGCGCTGCTCCTTGCGACTTGGCAAGTGACGCCAAGGGACACGGAGTGACCTGTTCAGACAGCCTTCAGGGGAATCCGGGGCACAAGGGGGGCACAAGCTCGAAGGCGTGGGCCAGTCGAGGCCAAGGGATGTCCTATGTCGAAGGAAGGGGTCGGACGGATCGATCGCTGGCGATGGCGATGGGCGCCAGAAACACAACCACCAAGTCGACAGTCCTGTACTGGCCCTTCCTGCAACCACTGGCGCCGCAATGGCATGCGGAGATGCCGGGCGCCGCAAGTGCTGACGTAACAGCGATTTGCATGGCTTTTCCCGCCCGGTCTTGTCGCTTCGTGTCACCCCCCTACCTGCCGCGTTCAGCCCTGTCACCAAAGACGTTTCGGGCGAAAAGTGGAAACAAAGCGGAAACATCGGGGTGGGCTGAAGCGTGGTCGAAGGCCAGGCAGGCGGATGCGCAGAAGCTCCGTAGGGGGCTTCTTCATGGTGCGCGGAGGGGGTGGCGCGAGGTTAGCGGGGCCAGGCTGGTCAGAGGCCCAGTTGCGCGTGCGCTATCTGTATGAGCCCTCGCCGGTCACCCAGATGAACGACTGGATGTCAATCATGTCGCGAGGCTTCAGGTCGGCGAGGTCCTCCATCAGGATCTCTCCGAACTTCAGAAGACATGAGTAAGTAAGCCAGTTTGGGCGCGATTTGTAGTTCAGATGGAACCTGCGGCGCGCAGCAGCCTGTTGGGTCACGCTTGGTTTCAGGAAGAGGTGCTTCTCAGGTAGCGCCAGGAACGGGAAGATCGTCTGCACGGGCCACTTGACGACCCGGCTCTGCGGCTGTGGCAGGTTGTCGAGGACCTTGGTAAAAGCCTCGAAGCGATCTCTGTACGCACCCGTGCCATAGATCAAGTCGTGAAGGCCGTGCGCGAAGCTCCGAGCCGCCTCGGGAGCCTTCAAAGCGTCTCGCAAGCCTATCTTCTCGAAGCTGAAGAGAAGGTTCGTCCTGGACTCCACCCTGAGGGCACGGTGGGCCACTTCAGACCATTCACCAGCTGAGAGAAGTCCCTCGAACTCGGCTGCGCTGAGCGTCTCGATCCAGAGCTCGTGTGCCGCCCATTTGTAGTCTCTCTCGCACTTCGCGTACTCCGGGTCATAGAAGCCGCGCGGGAAGTGAGCGAAGAACGCCTGGACTGCCTGTTCGTGGGTGAGGTACTTCCGCCTCTTGTCCGGCCGAGGGTCGCCTACATCAAGATTGTCCAGCCATGGATCGGACTGCTCGTCCGGGATCACCAAGGGGAAGTCTGTCGAAATGCCTCGCGTCGGCTTCCGCGCTTCGTCCTTGAAAAAGACCTCCATCATGCCTGCCTTTACGGAGAGGACCTTGCCGAGACCGAACTTCGGGTGACGAACAAGCTGCCCGATCTCGTATTGCATGATTACCCCCTCCTCATCGTCAGGATTCTATGGCCAGATGAGCTGCGGCGAGTGCGAAGGTCTGGCGCGGTCGACCGGCAGCCCGTCTGCTCCCGTCGGGCCTGGTGCGTTCCTCATGGGTGGTCGGATGGAATCCGAGGGCTACCGTCACGGCGTCAACCCCCCTACACCCAACATCCGGGTCGCCTTGGCCGACCAGCGAGGACCACCATCATTACATACCTTCTCCGTCCGCTTTGATCAAGCCCCCACGCCCATCTCCACGGGCGCCGGGCGAACGACGCGGCGGCGAAACATGCGCGCGGCCAATCCACTGGGGCACCTCTGCACACTTGACACGACCGCGGGAGGCATTCTCATTGACATGCGCACGATGGTGAACGGGGCACCCAATCCCAACGCCCCTTCATCGCGGACGCTTGGCGTTCTCGCGGTCAACCCCGACGGCAACCCGCCTGAGACGCTCTTCGCCATCAAGACCGGCGGTGCGCCCAATGCGGGCTGGCTCCGACCATATGCCGAGACGCCGCGGACCGACGACCTGCTGGCCGACGGGCACCAACCCGTCTGGCTGTCCGCGCCTGCGCTATCTGTTCGTTGTGGAGAACAAGGTCTACGCGGGCGAGCAGAAGGACCAACTCTCGCGCTACAGCCTGTGGCTCGACGCCCAACAGCGGTTCTACGACACCCGCGTGCTGGTGTTCCTCACACCAGGCGGGCGGGAGGCAACTTCTTCGGGTGGGTGTGAGTACCTTCGGCTCTCGTACCGTCAGGATGTCGTGGCGTTGCTCGAACGAGCGCGCTCGCAGGTCCAAGCGCCCGCCGCACGCTTGACGGTGGCCCAGTACCTGGACGTGATCATGAACCTCTGAGCGGAGGCTGCCGGGCATGGACTACGAAGAAGCGGTTGCCGAGTTCCTCTCTCAACCCGAGAACTTCCGTCTCGCACTTGAGGTGGCACAGCGGCTTGAGGATGCGAAGCGACGAGTCGAGATCGGGTTCTGGCACACGTGCTACGCCAAGGCCCAAGAGCATCTCGCCGGCAGCGAGTGGGCAACAACGTGGACGGTAGCCATCGACCCCGACGAGAATCTGCCCAGTAACGAGTGTGGCGTGCGGCTCCTCCCCAACGACCGCAACGGCGAGGCACCCGTCCTGGTCTACGACCTCACCAACTGGAGCAGCGGCAGCTATTCCATCTACGTAAGGGTTCCCCTATCCACCAGGGGAGATACCACACCGTATTTCCCGCTCGGCATTGACGATTTCCGTAGGAAGTGGCGGCAGGAGGGATACGGCTATACCAAGTCGTCCGTCATCTGGCGCGAGATCAAGCGCTACGAGGGGACGAACTCCTTCCTCCTCGACACCGTTGATCGTTGCGACGAACTCGCCTCACAGGCGGTCGACACCCTGTGGGATGTGTTCGAGGAGACAGTTGCCGACCTTGTGACCCTGAATGCAGCGCTCCGGAGCGGGCAGTGACGCCAAAGCACAGCCGTCCTGCGGGGCGCCTGGACGAGCACCAGCAGGAGAGCGAGCTAGGTCAACAACTGGATCAACCCATTGGCGCCCCGAAGTCTGCATGCCAACCGTCGACCATCACGGTCACGCCTCGGCTATTGCGCCGAACCTGAAGTTGCGCGCCGTCATACGAGTAGGTCTGCCCCTGACCGATCCAGTCGCCCTTGCTGCTCACCATCTGAAGGTACGAGGTCGGAGTCGCGCTCCGTGATGGCCTCAGGAACCGGCCCTGGGCCATGGCCGGGTAGACAGGTTCTCTGGCCACACCTTCGATGTAGACGGAGGCGGTGAGCCGTCCCGCCTCCTTCCCGGCACTTCGCGCCACGATGGTGAAGGTAACCGCGTCCACTTCCTCAGGCCGGACCACATCGATCTCGCGGGCCCTGTCGAGTTTGCACCGAAGCCACTGGCCACCGACCGCGATCGGGACAACTCCCAGATCGACGACCGCCCCCCGGAGCGTGTCGCCGCTGTGCAACTCGGCCTTCAGGGGGGCGCCAAGCTTGAGGCTGCGGATCTCACTGAGCTTGACCTGTCGTTCGCCGATCCTGAAACACCGGTCCTCAACGTCGCCGTTCACCTCCCCATCGCTGTAGGTAGCCGTGAGCCGCACGACCAAGGGACCTTTCGCCCTCGGCACGGGGGTGGCTATGACGCGATGAACCCCATCCTGGAGCGTCATGTCGTATCGGTGCCGCCCGCTGTCGCCCGTCTCTAGGATGAGCTCTAGGATCATCGGTGCCCTAGGGGAGAGCAGGGAGACGACCCTCGCGCGGAACTCCACGGGGAGGTGCTGCGTGGCCTGCTTCAGAGGAGGCGGGGTGAAGAGGATTTCAGGGCGGGAAAGGAACCGTCGGACCTTGCTGACTGGGATTGCGAAGTTCACTCCCATGCCCACGATGCCCGACACGACCACGCCGATCACCTTCCCCTGCGCGTCAAGGACCGGTCCGCCCGAGTTCCCCGGGTTAAGCACTACGTCGACCTGGATCTTGTCGAGGACGCCTTCCTTCCTCCTCAGGGAGGTGATCCGTCCGGCGTTGACGCTGATGCTCGGGTACGAGTCACGGTTGACCGCAAGCGCTTTGCCGAACGGGAACCCAAAGGCCAGCACCTCGGCAGTCTCCATCAGGTCGTCGACTGACCCCAGGGTCAGCCGCGAGAACACCCTGTCCATGCCCTCGGCCCTTAGGAGAGCCAGGTCGAAGTCATCGGAGACCCGGAGAACCTCAGCCTTGACCTCTTGCTGAGCTGCTTCGCTCGGCGAGAGGACGAGCGTAGCCCGCTTCACGAGGGGGATCTTGCGCATGTCGTCACGAGGTGAACGAGGCCGTCGGGTAAGAAGCACATGTCGGTTGGTGACGAACAGCCCCGCCTCGTGCACGCAGAAGGCCGAGCCGGTGCCCTGCACGCGGCTGCCCTGGGCGACTTCTACCAGCGCCGTCGCCGCCTTGCACAACGCCACCCGGTCCTTGAGTGCGAGCCCCGTCTCGCCACACCAAGTGGTTCGGGGAGCGTTTGCCAGCAGAAGGCCCGCGACCAGGCCAGTCAGGAGAGGACGCAGTTTCATGTCTTCACTCCGCGGTCACAGGAACGATGCGGCACCCAACCCCAAGCGACGGCTCTAGTCGGCTGGCGGGGCATATGCTCGGTAGACCATCCGAATCTCCTCCGGCTTCAGGGCGACGTTGTAGATGCGGATCTCATCGATCACCGCTCGAAGATGCCGGTCGTCGTTCATGCCGTATACCGCGCTCCCGAAGAGCAAATCCTCGCGGTTGTTCGCCCGCCACCCGCGCGGTATCGCAACGCTGCTCTCAAGTTCGCCGTTGACGTAGACCTTGGCGCTCCCGTTCTCGAACGCACCCGCGACGAAATACCATTCACCGTTCCTCTTCCCGCCCTTCCCCCACGCCATTTGGATCGAGCCGGCACTCGACAGAATACCGAATGCCCCTCGCCGTCGATCCCACGTCAGCTGGAACCCACGGTAATCGTCTTCCTTTGAGATGATCGGGTCGCCGAACCGGGAGTCGGTGTTGCTGTCCTCTGGCTTCACACAGGCCATGAGCGTGTAGTTCCCGGAGAACTGCAGGGACGGCCGGTTCCCTGCATTGAGCTGATCGCCGTCTTTCCCGAAAGACAGCGCTCTCCCACGGACCCCTGGAACCCGTCTTGCTCCCACTACCCGTGCGTGGTTGTCGTTGCCCGACAGGTCTTTGGCATCATCCCCCCCTCTCTCGTCGAGACTCAGGTATGCCACCAGACCTCTCGAGGGGACGGCGCCCTCCACGTAGGCGGGAGCGGTGATGCGTCCCACTTCTTTCCCTGCCTGCCGAGCGATGATGGTACAGAAGACTGCATCCAGCGCGGTGGGGGCATCCACCTCGATCATGGAAGCGTCATCGAGCTTGCAGCGCATGGATTGCTCGCCGACCGTGATGGGCACAGCATCCAGGCCCGTGACCTTCCCACGCAGCGTCTTGCCATCGCTCAGGACGACCTCTGCTTCGGGCTCGAAGCGCAGAGACCGCACTTCGCTCAGCCTGGTCCGCCTGTCGCCGACCTTGAGAACACGGTCTTGGACACCGCCCCTGACGTAGCCATCCGCATACACCGCCTCGACCTGCAGAACGAGCGGACCATCCCGGGGTGGGATGGGAACGGCCTCCACACGATGCGCGTCACCAATAGGCTTCATGTCGTAGTGACGTGTCTGCCCAGTGCGTGTCTTCAGGGTCAGTTGCAGGGTCAGCGGCTCACTGGTGGGGAGCAGCGAGACGACCCTCGCGCGGAACTCGGTGAGATCGTGCTGGTTGTTCCGCTTCAGGGTAGGTGGCGCGAACAGGATCTCGGGCCGGTCGAGGAACTGGCGGAGGCGGCTGACCGGGATGGCGAAGTTCACGCCCATGCCGAGAACCCCCGTCACCACTACGCCGATGACCTTCCCTTGCGCGTCAAGCACCGGCCCTCCTGAATTGCCGGGGTTGAGCACGGCATCGACCTGGATCTGTGACAGCTCCCCGCCCTTCCGGCGCAGGGACGTGACCCGTCCTGCGTTAACGCTGATGCTCGGGTACGCGCCACGGTTTACGGCCAGGGCCTCCCCGAATGGGAAGCCGAAAGCCATCACCTCTGCGGTCTCCATCAGGTTGTCCACCGACCCCAGGGTCAGGTGGGAGTACGGCTTGCCCGCGCCCTCGACCTTCAAGAGAGCCAGGTCGACGTCATCGGACACCCGAAGGACCTTGGCCTCGACCTCTCGCTCGCCTGTCTCACCCGACGAGATGACCAGTGTGACTCGCTTCACAAGGGGGATCTTGCGTATGTCGTCACGAGACGAGCGCGGCCGCCGGGTGAGAAGCACATGCCGGTTGGTGATGAACAGCCCCGCCTTATGTACGCAGAAGGCTGAGCCCGTTCCCTGCGCCCGACTGCCCTGGGCAATCTCCACCAGCGCCGTCGCCGCCTTCCCGAGCGACACCCGCTCCCTGAGTGTGAGCCGCTGCGCTTCGCACCAGCCGAGTCGAGCGGCAGTGAGGAGAAGCAGGCCATCGAGCAGGACGTTCGTGACTATCCATCGTCTCATGGCTTCACCATGGTCATGAGGGTGCCGTGCAGTTCGTGGGCCAACGGTCAGCCCCGTTGCGCGATCGTCCCATGCCTAATTCCTCTCCTCTGCCGGCACATACTCGTATGCGCCCATGTCCGCGATCGCAACGCGATCTCCGTCACCATCGACGGGCCGCGGATTCCTCTGCAGGTCGTTCGTCGGGATCCCCTTGTGGGTCCCTGCGTCAATGCACGGCGAGTTTGGTTTGAGCCGGTAATCGCCCTCACTCTCTCTTACAAACAGAGGCAACGCAGACAGGTTGCCCTTCCCCTCGTTGCCGTCCTCGATGTTCGAGTAGGTGGCAGCACATCGGACCAGATCGTCGCCGTTCCCCCATAAGATGCAGTTCGTGATGGCCACCACAGATTGCGTGCGGGACCGTTCCCCCAGGACGACGCCTTTACCTTTGTTAGTGCAGATCGTGTTGTTCACGATGCTCGCCGTGGAGGATCGCATGACGGCAATGGCGGAGACATGGGAGCGTGTGATCTGGTTGTTCACGATGCTCGCATTGGAGGAATCCGTGATCAGGATCCCTCCACCGTAGCCGCACCGGTGCTGCTCGATGACATTGCCAACGATCTCGACCTGGCTCCGATGGACGCTGATCGCGCCACCCCACCACCCACGGTTATCGATGATCCGATTGTTGTGGAGCTTGATCTGCGAGTCATAGGCCTCTACGCCGCCCGCGCCATCCGTGGCCCTGTTCTTGGTGATGACCGTGTTCCGTATGGTCAACGACGATTTGGTGATGTACACGCCCCCTCCGTACGTGTAGCTGCTTCTCAGCCACCTGCCCGATCCCTTGGTGATGGTGACGCCTTCCAGAATCGTGTCCTTGCCCACGCTGCTCGCCACGACCGTTGGGTCTTTCTTACCGCTGCCATCGATGATCGTGGCATCCGCGCCGCTGCCGAGAACGTACACCCTGTCCCTGAGTGAGATGTTCTCGCGGTAAGTCCCCGCTGCCACGAAGACAATGCCGGGTGCCTTCACAGCATCGATGCCGTCCTGGATCTTCGCGAACGCGTCCCTGCCGACCATGCGGCCCTTCAACAGGTCCCCGTGTTTCTTCCCTGCCCAGTCGTCATCCACCCACACCTTGTGTGTGTAGAGCTCTCTCTGCTCCGGCGTCCAGCTGTGAAGCGAGGGGGCACGGGTCAGGCGCCCGCCGCGGATCTCGACGCTGCGGGTCAGGCGCGCCACCTCCTTGTTGCCCGTGAGCGCAACGATGGCGCAGACGAGCGTGTCAATGTCCGAGGGCGAGTAGATGCTCACCTCTGTGGCACTGGTCAAGTTCAGCTGGAGCGACTGTCCGGCGATCCGCACAGGCACTTGCGACAGGCCAGAGGGGGTGCCGTTCAGGACCTTGCCTTCACAGAGGAGTGCCTGTGGCTTTGGCGCACCCTGTAGAGTGCGCACGTTGCTGAGCTTTACCGTCCTGTCGCCGACTCTGAAGGCCCGGTCGACCACGGAGCCGCTTACCGACCCATCGGCGTACTTGACGTCGAGCCGGAGAACACGAGGGCCTTCCGGCGCGGGAAGTGGGACGGCCGTCACGCTGTACTCGCCGTTAGCGAGCTTCATCTTGTGCCTGCGGGATGGCCCCTTGCCTGTGCTTAGGGCCAGTTCCAGGGTCAGGGGGGCCGCGGAGGGTAGCAGTGAGACCGCTCGGGCGCGGAACTCGACGGGGCTCCGCAGGTTGGCGCGCCCGAGAGGAGGCGGAGTGAACTGGATGTCGGGCTCCGCGACGAACTGCCTGACATGGCTCACCGGGATCGCGAAGTTCACTCCCATACCTAGAACCCCGGACACCACCACGCCGATGACTTCTCCCCGGGTGTCTATGACAGGGCCCCCTGAGTTCCCTGGATTCAGCACAGCGTCGACCTGGATCTGTGACAGGGCCCCGGCCTTGCGTCTCATGGAGGTGATGCGGCCGGCGTTGACGCTGATGCTCGGGTAGGAACCAGCCTTGACGGCAAGCGCCTTGCCAAACGGGAAGCCGAACGCCATCACTTCGGCGGTCTCCACCAGGCCGTCCACCTTACCGAGAGCCAGGGGGGAGAACTTCCCGCCCGCGCCTTCGACCCTCAAGAGCGCGAGATCGAGATCGTCGGACACCCGGAGCACCCGGGCCTGCACCTCCTCCTGCTTCGTCTCGCCCGGGCGGAGGACGAGGGTGACGTCCTTCACCAAGGTGATCTTGCGCACGTCTTCGCGGCTGGAACGTGGACGTCGGGTGAGAAGTACATGCCGATTGGTGACGAACAGGCCCGTCTCGTGCACGCAGAAGGCCGACCCGGTGCCTTGTGCCCTGCCATCTCGGGTCGCCTCGACCAGCGCCGTGGCCGCCTTGCCGAGCGCGACTCGCTCCCTGAGCGTGAGCTGTTTCGCTCCGCACCAGGCGAGGCGAGCCGGAGTGAGGAGAACCAGGCCTCCGACCAAGACATTCGTGATTGTCTGTCGTTTCATGTCTTCACCGTGATCCTGAAGGGACCCCGTGGCTTGCCGGCGTCGTGTCCGCTGCTGAGGGCACACTCGCGGGGATTCGGCTCGGCTTCCGGAGACACGTGTCACCTCACATCGCGCGGCGCTGGGCTCTTCCTGCGGTCAGAGGGAACCAAGCTGGCTTTGCCGTGAAGCTCGCCGTGGTTCTTGTGTCGCGACAGGTCCCGGATGCGGTTCCCCGCGACGGCT